>CAJIZJ010000046.1 GCA_905181825.1 uncultured Flavobacteriaceae bacterium | reverse complement strand
AACTACAAGTTAGTCAACAAGCTGCGAATTCTCAAATGGGTAGGAATTATACTCCGTGGAAATATAAATTAGGTAATCATTTTGGTTGGTTACGAGTGAGTGCAGATGTATTCCTGGACCATCAATCAACCTATCCAGATGACCCTAGACTTACAGGAACATACCTTTATGATTATGTAAGAGCGGATACTGGAGGTCCAGTTAAAGTATACCCTGCTTTTGCAAATAGAGCTACTTTCCCTAGAGCTCATCCATATTTATTTAAGTTTACTGAAAAAGATCCAACTCATAACAATCAATTTGGAGATCAAAATGTAATTATTTATCGTTATGCTGAGCTTCTTATTATGCTGGCTGAGATTTCTAATGAACTCCAAAATGGACAACAATTAGGATTTATTACTGAAGTGTTAGATCGTGTAGGGATGTCAAATGATGCATATCTTGGAGATCAAGCTACATTTAGAGATGCTATTATGAATGAATATCGATTTGAAGTTTTAGGAGAGGGCGAAGATGCACACAATAACAGAAGAAGAGGTTTTGATTATTTTTTAACTCATACGATAAATAAACATAACAATAATCCAATTTTCTCTGCTAATGTAGATATAGAATTAAGTACCGATCCAGCTCAAGTAATGCAATTACCAATACCTCTTACTGAAATCAATACAAACGACTTAATAGACTAGTGGTTTAAATTGCGGGTTAATGAAGTTAAAAAAGACCAAAGCTATATTGCTTTGGTCTTTTGTGTTATTAGTTAGTCGTTTTGCACCAATAATTTCACATATTGACTCATATGTTTTAAATCTTTAAAAACAATATAACTAACTTCGTGAAGGTTGTTAATTCACGGCTCTAATTAGAATAACTTTTCAACGTTTATTTAAAAAAATCCATTTTAATGCTTAAAGCTTTTATAACATTTACTGTATTTTTTATTTTGACGCTTTCTGGTGCTCAAAATCAACTTCCTATTTTGAATGGAGCTTTTGAAACGTTAGACCCAAACGGGGATTTTAGTTACTGGTCCAATACTCAAAATAATGGAGGTCAAGCTGTTTTTTCAATTGAAACTTCGAACTTAATCTCAGGAAGTACGAAAGCATTAAAAAGTCAGATCACACAATTAGGAACAAATAATTGGGATGTCAAAACTAAAAGTAACTACCAATTTCAAGTCATTGCTGGGGAGATTTATACCGTTTCTTTTTGGGCTAAAGTAGAAGGTGGTACATCAGAGCCACTTAAAGTTGTTTTTCAGTCAGATGCTTCAGGCAGTTATCAAGGAGCCAATAAAACAATTACAAATCAATGGCAATTATTCTCACATTCATTTACGGTAGAATCTAACAGTGATTTGAATGAGGTTATTTTTTGGTATATGCAATCAGGCGTCACTTATTATCTTGATGAAGTAACTGTCTATCAGGGCGATTATGTTAGTTTGGATTTAGAGGCCAGCTTTCAAACGGTAGAAGGTTTTGGAGCAGGTATTAAAAGAAGAACAGAAGATTTATATAATTTAAGTGATGCAATGCGTCAACAAATTGAAGCGTATTGTTTCCAAGACTTGGAAGTTAATATGATTCGTTTTTTTGTGTATCATGACTTAGAAGTTCCTAATGATAATTCAAATGCATTTAATTTAGATACATCCCAGCTTGATTGGACAAGATACAATAGTAATCCAACTATTGGCAGATCTCGTTATGTAGCAGAAGCTCTAACCAATGCCTTTAATTTAAGTGTCAATGGCTTTGATCATGTTATCGGAAACTGTAATAGCGCTCCGTCTTGGCTAAAAACAAATAATTCTCATACCAATGGCGGTACTTTGATATCTGGTCAAGAAGATGAGTATAGTGAGTTTCTATTAGGTTTTATTAAAGGGATGCAGTCTAATTACGGAATTAATGTCACAGCTATATCACCAACAAATGAGCCTGACTATGATGTAACTTATGAATCAATGAATACCTCTCCATCCGAGTTAAGTTCTATCCTGATTAACCTCAATGAACGTTTAGATTCCGAGTTGTTACCTAATGTCAAAGTGCTTTCTCCTGAAACCTTTAGAGTCTCATCCAATGATCTTAGCAAGTCAACAACAAACTACGTTAATGAACTGTTTATGGATTCTAACGTGGTTAATGCCGTAGATGTTGTAGCCACTCATACCTATCAGAACCCTATAAATGACTCCGATTGGGGAGCCTTAAAAACAGCAAGTTTAGATAAATCTATATGGGTAACCGAATCTGGTAATTTACACAGTCCAGACTTTGATATGACCGATGCAAGTTATCAAATAAATCGAATATTCAATGGCTTTGTTTATGGGGGTTTAAGTGCTTATATGGGGCATTTATTTTATGAAAAACACGACTATGAGACTGATGTAGAAACAGGACAAAATTTTGGGTCTTCAGCACTTGTTCTTTGGGATAATTCAAATCAAATTTTTTTACCGAAACGTTATTTTGTATTTAAACATTTTGCCAATTTAATTAAACCGGGTTACCAACGTATTCAAACAAGTTTTATTGAAGGAATTTTGATAATGGCTTTCAAATCTAATGATGGTTCTAAAGTAGTTGTTCAGCTATTTAATGAAAGTGTATCTGATAGTAAAACGTTAGCACTTGAGGTGCCTGAATTTACACAGTCAGTTCAACATTTTATAACCTCAGATGCGACAGATCATAATTTTTCTATTTTAAATGATATAAATTTTACGACTGGAAACTCATATATTAATCTTAATATTCCTGTATTGTCAATGCATAGTATTCAATACACTATTAATGGTAGCTTATCTAGTTCAAACATCCCAAATTCAAATATGATACGTTCTCAAATAAAGACATATCCAAACCCTGTAGAATCTCTATTGAATATGTCATTTTCAGTACCCACAAACGGTACAATGTCTGTATTTCAAATAAATGGGATAAAAGTTATGGAGAGAGAGCTGAATCAAAAATTAAATACACAATTAAATGTAAGTCACTTGTCATCGGGTTTTTACATCTTAAAAATTCAATCTCAAGCCAAATCTAGTCAAGTTTTAAAATTCATAAAAAAATAAGCATCAATGAATAAGTTAAATTTAAATACAATACTGTTTGGCACACTGTTGTTTACGGCATTTATTCTGAAAGGTCAAGAATCTATAACGCCACCAAACTTTATTTTTTATTTAGCGGATGACCAAGATCAGTTAGATTACGGTGCCTATGGGAATCCAAAAGTCCATACACCTGCATTAGATCAACTCGCGAAAGAAGGAATGAAATTCACTAAATTTTACACATCTCAGTCTATATGTGCTCCAAGTCGTTCACAAATTTTTACGGGAATGTATCCTGTAAAAAATGGTTGCATGGCCAATCATCTTCCCGTCAAAAAAGATTTAAAAACAGTTATTGACTATTTAGAAGCAAAAGGCTATGAAGTTGTGTTAGCAGGAAAGAGTCACGTTAAACCAAATTCAGTTTTTAAGTGGACTCATTATTTTGATTCTATAAATCATCGTTATTTACCACTTGAGGCGATTGACTCGTATTTAGCTAAAGTCAAAAAGCCATTTTGTTTATTTGTGACCTCAGATTTTCCTCATGGTCCTTATCCTAAGGAAGGCGATTACACAAAGAATGATATTTACACACTACCATACAACGGTCGCTATATACCTAATTATAAGCCTGGCTATTACCAGAATATTAAAGATGATAACGCGCAACTAGAAGCTGTATTGGGCATGGTTGATTCCTATGGATTAAGAGAAAACTCTATTTTTATTTATGCATCTGATCATGGTATTTCAGGAAAATGGGGGGTTTCAGAGCAAGGACTTAAAATTCCTTTTGTTGTTAGATGGCCGGGCGTTGTTAAGCCTGGTACCAACTCACAAACAATGCTTAGTCTGGTAGATGTTTTGCCTACTTTTTTAGACATTGCTGGCTCTGAAATTGATACAACTATTGATGGCAAAAGTTTTTATAAAACACTTCAAGGCGATGAGTCTAACGTCAACGATTATATTTTCTCATTAGCTACCAAACAAAATATTCAAGCGTGTAAAGTTTTCCCGACTCGTGCTGTGAGGGGAAAGCGTTATAAGTTCATTAGAAACTATAATGCTCTTGAAGTTCACGAGTCTAATTTTGGTGAAAATTCAGTAATAAATTCTTTTATTAAAATTGGTGCAGAATCATTTCCAATGGTTCCTTATGAAGAATTATATGATTTAGAAAACGACCCTTACCAAAAAATAAATCTAATTAAAAACTCTAAATTTGACGCTGTTAAGAGTCAACTTTCTGAGGTTTTATATACTTGGATGGTGTCTCAAGACGATTTTTTAATTTCAAATCATATGCCATTAATAAAGCCAACGTTACATCCCTTAGATAGGAATTCTAAATGGAATAAGGTGTCTGAAGAAAACTTAAAGGGATTAAAATCCAATGATTACATGAAATCACATTATTAAAAAATAAATTATGAGATCGACTATTTTTTCATTTTTAATTTTTCTTTTTTCTACTAATTCAATTAGTGTGACCGCTCAAGAAGCTACTAAAAAACCACTCAATGTTGTTTGGATCAGTTGTGAAGATGTAGGTCCTATTATGGGCGCTTATGGAGTCGATCAGATTAAGACACCAAATATTGATAAACTAGCAGCTGAAGGCGTTAGATACTCCAATGCATATTCTACAGTAGGTGTGTGTGCGCCCAGTCGTTTTTCCATTATTACAAGTATGTATCCAGCGCGTTTAGGTGCGCATAATATGCGCACGGGTGACTTAAACAATTATAAGACTCCAGAAAATTTAGCCTTAAAAACAACAACCAACAAAGTTGATAAAGCAGGACGTCCCATCCCTGAATATGAAGTGGTAACCCCTGAAAATGTAAAACCTTTTACTCAGTATCTAAGAGCCGAAGGGTATTACTGTATAAATGATAATAAATGTGATTATCAGTTTAATGCGCCTTTCACTGCTTGGGATCATACGTTAGGATCAAATTTATTTGATAAAATACCCGATAATCAGCCTTTCTTTTATGTAAAAAACTCATACACTACTCACGAGTCAAGAATCTGGTTGCGAAAAGACAAACCACTAACTGTGTTTCCAGATGAGGTTATAGTTCCTGATTACTATCCTGATATTCCTGAAGTTAGAAATGACTTAGCCATTAAATATTCTAATATTGAAGCACTTGATAAAGAAGTTGGTCAATTATTAAAAGATTTAGAAGCTAAGAATTTACTTGAAAATACAATTATCTTTTTCTGGAGTGATCATGGCGGAAATCTTTTGAGACAAAAGCGTGCTGTAGGAAACAGTGGGCTTCATGTTCCTTTAATCATTAGATACCCTAATAAGTATAAAGCGGGAGACGTTGAAGATGCATTAGTTTCATTAATGGATTTAGGGCCTACTGTTATGTCACTATTAGATATCAAGCCCCCTAAGCATACCGACGGTCAGGCATTTGCGGGTCGATATAAAAAAGAACCCAGAGATTACATTTTTGGTTCTGCCGATAGATTTGACGAATCTATAGATATGCAACGTTCAGTTTTAGATGGGCGATTTGTTTATATTAAAAATTTCATAACAGAATTACCTCTAATTTTTAGAAATAAATACAGAGAGAAAGTTCCCATGAATAAGAAACTCATAGATATGGATATTAACGGGGAGTTAAGTGGGGCTGCAGCTTATATTTTTATGAAAACAAAACCTGTAGAGGAGCTTTATGATTTACAAACAGATCCCGATGAAGTTCATAATTTAGCCCTCAATCCTACTTATGAATCGAAACTTATGGAATTAAGAACGGCCCTTTCCAAATGGCAAGTAGACATCGATGATCAAGGGTTTAAACTAGAAAGTGAAATTATTAAAGAGTTTTGGCCTGAAATGATTCAGCCAGTTACATCAGATGTAATAATCGAGATTAATTCGGATGGTCTTGTAAAAATGTCTTGTGACACTAATGGTGCTTCAATTGGCTATCAGACAGAAGCTCTAATAGGCGAGGACCGTTGGTTGTTATACACAGAACCAATTAAAATTACATCCACTCAAAAGCTAATGGCCAGAGCCATACGAATTGGGTACAAAGCATCAAATATTACATCAAACTAAATTTTTATTATGAATTCAATTTACAAAGTAAGTATCTTTCTTTTGGGAATTATCTCAATCCCTCCTAATGTTATAGGCCAGGAACAAACCAAAAAACAAAACATTCTTTTTATTTCTATTGATGACTTTAGACCCAAGATCAGCTCATATGGTGAAACAAAAATGATCACTCCTAATATTGATAAATTAGCTTCTGAAGGTCTCCAATTTAATAATGCATATACTAATATAGCAGTCTGTGGTGCAAGTCGAGCAAGTTTGATGACTGGAATTCGTCCAAGTCTAAATAGGTTTAATGATTTCTCTACAAGAGCACAAGTTGATGCTCCCCAGGCTATTTCTTTAAATCAACTGTTTATGGATAATGGCTATCAAACAATCTCCTATGGAAAGATTTACCATCACTCAGATGATTTTCAACAGTATTGGTCAGAAAAAGATAAGGGACAAATTCAATCTGACTTTCAGGATCCCAAATCAATTGAAAGAGTAAAAAATGCAGAAAAAGGGGAGTATGGCAATAAGAACCTCACATATGAATATCCGGATGTAGATGATTATGCCTACAATGATGGCAAAATAACAAAAAATGCCATCCAGAAATTAAAAGTATTGAAAGAAGATGATCAACCATTTTTTATGGCTGTAGGATATGTGTCTCCACATTTACCTTTTATACAACCCAAAAAATACTGGGATATGTACGACCATGATTTAATACAGTTAGCTAATAACAGCTATCAACCAGAGAACTCTCCGTTTATTGCCATTGAGGCTCAGCATAATTCAGCAGAGCTTAGAAAAAACTATTTAGACATTCCAGCACAAGGGAAATTAAATGATGATTTGGCACGAAATCTTATTCATGGTTATTATGCAAGTGTGAGCTATATGGATGCCCTTATAGGGGAGCTTATTAAAGAGTTAGATGATTTAGGGTTAAGAGAGAACACAACTATTATACTATGGAGTGATCATGGCTATTTTTTAGGAGAACATGGTTTTTGGTGCAAGCATAGTACCTTTCATGAAGCGGTTAAAATTCCATTTATTATCTCATCTGCTGGCTATGCTAAAAATCAAACTACAGACTCTTTTACAGAACTTGTAGACGTGTATCCAACGCTCTGTGAGCTTGCTAATATCACTCCTCCTACATACTTACATGGAAAAAGTTTAACCCCTGTTTTGGAAAATCCTTCAATACAATTGAAAGATGAAATATACACCCGTTACAAACAAGGAGAAGCCGTTGTTGATGCAAATTATTCTTATACAGAATTTTATAATGGTAAATCCTATGTGGGAAATATGATGTATGATATGAAAACTGATTTGAAACAAAATATAGATATATCAAAAACTCCAGCGAGTTCAGAACTAGTTAAAATGTATAGCCACAAATTAAAAGTGATGCGCGATTTTGTAAATAAAGACCCTTTAAATGAATAATAAATTATGTTTATTTAAAACTTGATCTTGACTGATTTCGGATTTATAAATTAGATATTTCTTCAAAATTTTCATTTTTTGATTCAATAGTTTTATAAATAGAACGCCATTGTTTTTACTTTTAAACTCTAGTATTAACTTCAATAAAGATATCAAATATCAAATTATGATTCGAAGCAGTGTTTTAATAGTATTTTATTTAATCTCTACTGGGTTAAACGCTCAAGACTTTTATGTTTCTGAAGGTTCAGGTTTAGATACTAACGATGGCTCCTTGTCATCTCCTTTCAAAACGATTAATAAAGGGATTTTACAAGTTGAAGCAGGGGGAACGGTTTATGTTATGAATGGAACTTACCAAAATTCAGGCTACGGCACTGTAACTGTTTCTACAAGAACTAATATGAATAATCCTCATGTTGTTACTATCAACAAATCTGGAACTGAAGGGGCTTATATTACCTTGAAAAATCATGAAGGGCATTCTCCAAAAATTCAGTTTGATGGTCGTGGAGGTATTGTGATTTCTAACGATATGAATTATATAATCATTGAAGGTTTTGAAGTTGAAGGACCTGCTGCTGGAATTACTTATGCCGAAGCTTATGCAGACCGCGAGTATAAAGTTTTGGCTGCTTCAAATGACAATGATAACATTACCTATAACCATAGTTATTTTTCAGGAAAGGGAATTTGGGGCGGTTACGGTGCCCACCATCATGTTATTGTCAGAAACAATACCGTTCATGATACTGCTGGTTCAGGAATTCGCTTCAACGATTCGGATCATATCACTATAGAATATAATGAAGTATACAATTGTACTTGGTGGACTTCGTCGGCGTCCAGCGCTGTGGTTTTTGCGGAAACCATTGCGAGTTCAGAAACAGATAATAGTACTGACGTAAAAATGATTATGCGTGGTAATGTCGTTTACAACAATTGGAATCGAATTCCTTTTTATGTCACTCAACTTCCAGATAATTCAGGAAATACAAATCCAAATTATGGGACGGCTACTTACAATAATATTTTAGATGGTCAGGGACTGTATGTGACTCGAAGTGATGATGCGTATATAGGCACATTTTTGTTTGAAAACAATGTATGTGTTAACAATGGAAAAAACGGCATTAACTTCGATAATTCATTGGGTGCTTCTGGAGTTTTTCAAAACAATACTCTCTACTATAATGGGGTTCATGAAATTATTCAAGATCTATCGGTTGCCGCAGGAAACCCTGGTCACCGAGGTCAAAAAGTTGGAGGAATAAAAGCGAATAGAGTTGTAAATGCGACGGTTGCCAACAATATAGTAGTAACTAGAGATAATATGTTTTCAGCGATTGAGCTTCAAAACATCAGTGGTTCTAGAGCTGTAAGTAATAATATTTTTTTGAACGGAAAACTTCCCTCAGATGATAATGGGGTTCCTTACAATTATATTTCCTGTTGTAATATGATTAATGTGGATCCATTATTCACCACAGTTCCTTCCGTAGTTAATGGTATTATTGACATCAATCAGACTAATTTTGAACTTATAGAAGGGTCTCCAGCCATTGATGCAGGAAATCCAAGCTTTTCACCAGTTTATGATATTGATGGAAACCTTCGGCCATCAAACAGTACAGCTGCCGTTTCTTTTAGTAGTTTTGAAAACTCAACAGATGGATGGGTCCCATGGGGAGCCACACTTTCGTTAACCCCTGAGGCAGCACAATCGGGATCTAATAGCCTTTATGTCAGTGGAAGAACGGCAAATTGGCACAGTCCTAGATTCTATTTAGATAATTTATTGACTGTAGGCGAAACCTACACATTTTATGTATCGGTCAAATTAGCCTCAGGCTTTTCTGGAACTGCAGACTTAACAATACGAAGAGATATAGCCGGTTCAGATCCAGTTTACAGCAGTTTTTATTCAAGCCCTGTAGCGGTATCTGACACTAGCTGGACCGTACTTAGCGGGGATTATACACATGATTCAGAACCGGATAGTTTTTGGTTTTACGTCAAGGGTCCCTCAGTGGTAGACGGGGAAGCAGCGAGTTTCTACATCGATGACTTTTCCCTTGTTTCACAAGGTTCTGGCCCTGTGGATTTTTCAAGTTCTGAAAATATAATAGATATTGGGGCTTATGAATATATAGACCCTTCCTTAGGCATTCAATTTCCCGAATTCAATTCACAAAACAGTTTTATATACCCAAATCCAGCGAGTGATAGTGTGTTTGTTTCGGGAGTAAGTTCCGAATCCACAATAGTGATCATTGACTTACTAGGAAAAATGTATGACTTAACGAATACAATTGAATTGCAATCAAATGGCATTTCAGTTGACGTTAGTAATCTGAAAATAGGGTTTTATTTAATTAAAATATTAAGTAATAATAGATCAGAAACATTTAAGCTGTTTAAAGAATAGCCACTTGTTTCAATTAATTTAAATTAAGAAAATGATAAAAAAAATAGGCAGATTTACGTTTACAGTCATTACTGTTGCCACTGTAAGTATATTAAGTTGCGCTAATGGTTTATACAAATCAAATACAGACACAACCGATTCTTTGAGTGATAAGTATAAAGACTTATTCCACTTAGGAGCCGCCATTAATGAAGATATTATTATGGGTAGAGACTCACAGTCTAAAAATATAGTAACATCAGAATTTAATTCTATAACACCTGAGAACTCTTTGAAATGGATGTATCTTCAACCATTTCCTAATAAGTTCAATTTTGGTGCCGCGGATAAATACGTTGAACTAGGGAAAAAAAATAATATGCATATTGTGGGACATGCCTTAGTTTGGCATAACCAGCTTGCAGATTTTATGAAAACAACGGTAAGTCCTGATGAATTTACAAATCATGTAGAAAATCACATAAATACAGTTGTTTCTAGGTATAAGGGTGAAATTCACGCCTGGGATGTAGTAAATGAGGCTTTTAATGAAGACGGATCGCTCAGGCCATCGGTTTTTAAAAAGCAGATGGGAGATAATTACATTGAAGATGTTTTTAAATTAGCTGAAACAGCCGATCCGGATGCTGACCTAATTTACAACGATTACAATTTATACAAACCAGCTAAACTTGCTGGGGTTCTTAAAATGGTAAAAAGATTGCAAGCTAATGGGACTAAGATTAATGCTATTGGCGCTCAAGCCCACTGGAGATTAAATTCACCTAGTTTAGATGAAATTGAACAAATTATATTACACATTTCTGAGCTAGGCGTTGAGGTGATGTTTACAGAGCTGGACATCACAGTTTTGCCAAATCCATGGGAATTAGTTGGAGCTGAAGTCACTCAGAATTTTTCAAAATTTGAAGGGGATCCCAAAATGGACCCATATCCAAAAGGATTGCCTAAAAGCGTCGAAAAACAGTTAGCGAAGCGGTATGAAGATATTTTCAAGCTATTTGTTAAGCACCAGGATAAAATTAGTAGAGTTACCTTTTGGGGAGTTATGGATAAGCATTCTTGGCTCAACGACTGGCCTATTAATGGAAGGACTAATTACCCTCTCCTATTTGACCGTAACTATCAACCCAAAAAGGCCTACAACAAATTGATTAACCTTATTGGGAACTAATTACCAAACTAATTTAACACAATCATTATGAGTTCAATATCAGAAAAACTTTCTATTAGTGAAAAAATTGGCTACAGTTTGGGAGACCTCGCTGCCAATTTGGTGTTTCAAACGCTAATGACCTATTTGGCCTATTTTTATACCGATATCTATGGTCTAGAAGCAAATGATGCAACAGCTATTATATTTGTAGTCGGAACCATTGCTGCATTTGGCTTTAACCCTATTGTAGGAGCTATTGCAGATCGAACTCATTCTAAATGGGGTAAATTTAGACCTTGGATTTTATGGACTGCAGTTCCCTTAGGAATTGTTTCAGTCTTAGCATTTAGTACTCCTGACTTTGGCTATCAAGGTAAAGTGATATATGCGGTTATAACCTATACTTTATTACTCTTGCTTTACGCGGCTAGCAACCTGCCTTATTCCGCTTTGAGTGGTGTTATTACAGGAGATATGAAAGAGCGAAATAGCATCTCTTCCTATCGATTTGTGGCTGTTATGTTTGCACAGTTTTTTGTTCAAGTCTTTATGTTACCTATTATTATTTATGCAGGAAA
>CAJIZJ010000045.1 GCA_905181825.1 uncultured Flavobacteriaceae bacterium | reverse complement strand
TGGGAAAAACGTTCACCTTTCTGGAGGCGTTGGAATTGGAGGCGTCTTAGAACCCCTACAAGCAGCACCCGTTATTATTGAAGATAATGCTTTTATTGGATCGCGCTGTATCGTTGTTGAAGGCGTTCGAATAGAAACTGAAGCCGTATTAGGAGCTGGAGTGGTCCTAACAATGAGCACCAAAATAATTGATGTAACTGGAAATGAACCAAAAGAGTTTAAAGGCATTGTACCAGCACATTCCGTAGTCATTCCTGGAAGTTATGCTAAAGAATTTCCCTCTGGAACCTATAACGTGCCATGTGCATTAATTATTGGAAAACGCAAAGAAAGTACTAATAAAAAGACATCACTAAATGATGCCTTAAGAACACACAATGTAGCAGTGTAGTCTATTTTAAAACTACAGCTTGTATTTATCAAAACCTTTTTAGTTATGGGTAATATATTACGAAAAGTCAGCTTACGATTCTTGAGAAAAATGCGTTATTTCTCCCCAAACTTATATGCTCATTTTCTTTATGAACATTACACAGGGAAAAGATTGAATTTAAAAAAACCAGTCGAGTTTAATGAAAAGATTCAGTGGTATAAAGTTTTTTATCATCCAAAAATTCTAAACCAATTAGTTGACAAATATGCTGTTAGAGCTTATGTCGAAGAAAAAATTGGGGGGGAATATCTAAATGAGATTTATGGAGTATATGAAAGTCCTGAGCAAGTTAATTTTAATGATTTACCGAATCAATTTGTAATTAAAGCCACCCATACTAGCAGTCACAACTTGATTGTAACCGATAAAAAAAAGGTGAATACAAATGCGGCCTTAAAGCTTTTTAAAAAGTGGCTTGGCAAGAATCAATATTACAGAACAGGACAAGAATGGGCTTACAAAGATGTAAAACCTCGTTTAATTGCTGAAAAGTATTTAAAGGAAGACGAGAGGTCTTCGCTTATTGACTACAAGTTTTATTGCTTTGATGGGGTTGCTAAATTTCTAGAAGTGCACCTTGACAGAGCTGACAACCATAAAAGAGGTTTTTTTGACCTAGACTTCAAGCCCTTACCTTTTCGCTATGTTTCCATAGAGAAAAGCATCACTACTGAAATTGAAGAACCTTCTAATCTTCAAGAAATGAAGGAATTATCGGAAATATTGGCCGATAGATTACCATATGTTCGTGTCGATTTTTACTCAATTAAAGGAAAAGCTATTTTTGGTGAAATGACTTTTTATCCATCGGATGGAAGAAAAGATTTTATCCCTGATGAATACAACACAATCATTGGAGAGTACATGAAGCTGCCTCAACTAAAGAAAGGCCAGAAACTAATAACAGAATATTAGGCTATGAAAAAAGATAAAGCCAACACCCTCCCAATAGATGCCGTGATTTTATGGGTAAATGGAAATGAAGACAAACACAGAAACAAAATCTCAAAATATGTTGAAAATAAAAGTGTTTCTTCATCAAAAAAATTTAGAACCAGATTTGATCAGGTTAATGAAATTAAATTTACGATTGACTCCATACTAAAATTTGCGCCGTACATTGAAAATATATATATTATTACGGATGAACAAACTCCCGATTTTTTAGAAAAAAACGTTAGAAAAGACTGCTACAGTAGTGTTTCAATCGTTGACCACAGTGTGATTTTCGAAAGTTACGAAGCGTTTTTACCTACCTTTAATTGCAGGCCTATTGAAACCTGCATGCACAGAATTCCAGGATTATCGGAACATTTTATCTATTTTAATGATGACTTTTTTCTAATTAACCCAACTAAGCCAAGCGATTTTTTTAGAAATGGCTTGCCTGTTCTAAGGGGGCAATGGCTAAAGTTTGATAAAGATATTTTTTATAAAAAATTCAAAAAAGCAAGAATTGGCCATAAAAGAGCGCAACAAAAAGGGGCAGAAATCATTGGTTTTAATAAGTACTATAACTTCAAACACACCCCTCACCCACTTAGAAAGTCAACATTTGAAACTTATTTTAAAGCCAATGCCAAAGTTTTTTTGGATAATATTAAGTTTAAATTTCGTAATGAAAATCAGTTTACACCACAAGGTTTAGCGAATCATATTGAAATCAAAAACAAAACGTGTGTGTTGAAAAAAGACTTAGAGCTTTTATATTTTAGATCCTACAAGAAACCTCTTTTTTGGTATCAATTATTAATGCAATTAAAAGGGAATGAAAAGAAATTTTTAGGACTTCAAAGCCTGGACTTATGCCCTCCAAAAAAATTGGGTTTTCTGATTCGATGGATAGAAAACCGCTTAAAATAAGCCTAAAACCCATTTCAATTATTTTACTTTTTCCAAAAAAATAATCGTTTTTTAATACGTTTTTTTCTGTGGTATTTATATTGAAAATCACAGGTGCTTTTCCACATAATATCATAAATGTACTTAACGGATTCGCCTGTACACTTTGCATACTCATCACTCATCACTTCTATTAAAGACTTGTGAGTAGTTAATTTAGCAAAATTAGTAATTCGTTTTTCAAGACTGATGTGCTTAAATTCCATTCGATTTAGGTCAACAAGGTAAAAGTCATAGCCAGAATCCTGTTTGACTATCAAAGTGTTGCCAGGAGAGTGATCCAAAAAATTTACACCACTTTGATGTAAATTATATGTGAACCTGGTGAAGGCTCTAAGAATAATTTCATGATCAGGGTAATTAAAGTCTGTTGTTAGTTCTCTAAAAGTAAGATCGCAAGCTAGGTGTTCACTTACGTAATAACTTTTACCAAATAAACCAAAGGTTGAAAACTCATAGTAAGCAATCGGCTTTGGAGACTTAATCCCTAAAGAAGCTAAACGTTTAGCAAACTCAAAAGACCTTCTTGCTTTACTTTTTCTTAAGTTTCCATAAATTATACGATTAATAATCATGGGAACCTTAAAGGCTTTAACATTTACCTTGGCCTGATTTAAATCAAATAATTTAATGGTATTTCTAGCAGCCTTTCCAAATTGTTCTCCTGTAAGATCAAATTCAGAAATAAAGTGATCCAGTTTAGCTTGATACTTGTTAAAATAAGGGGCTATAACTTTATTCATAATTAAATATAATTAATTATTAGTTTCATCTTTTACAATCCCATAATCTGTCCAAACTTTATTCTCTTTTTTGGTGCTAGCCCTAATGGCTAAATTGCGATCCAATGACTCTTTAGTTTTATATCCTCTTGGGTGATCTAGATGCAGACATAAGACTGTATGCCTAACTTGTTTTCCAGAAACCTTATAATTCTCTAAACGACTTCCCAATTCTCTGTCTGGGCCTCCATATAGCATCCTTTCATCATAGCCATTAATAGCTAAAAGGTCTGATTTCCAAGCACTGGAATTGCAATTATTAAAGGAGGCCCTTGATGTAGTGATAAGGTCTAAAAAACTAGACATCCTTGGTCCTGTAGCTAATTTCCTAAATTGAGATGAACCAATATTTCCGTGTTTATTAAGCCACTTGACATCAAAACATTCACCATTTAAAATAGAATCTTTAGAAATAAAATTACTTAAAGGCATATCCAATTTACAATAGCCTCCAGAAATAAACCTACCTTTTTCTGCATACTTAGCATGTAATTCTATAAAATTATTTTTTGGGATACAATCTCCATCAGTAAAAACAATATATTCGTTTTTGGCCATAACAATCGCTTCATTTAAGATGGTTTGACGTCTATAACCTAAATCTTCATGCCACAAATGGGTAATGTTTACAGGGTAATTTTTTTTAAAACCATCGATTAAAATTTTGGTATTTACATCCGAGCCGTCATCCGCAATTATAATTTCAAAATCTGAATACGTTTGAACTTTATATCCTAATAAGACTTTTTTTAACCAGTCAACAGCGTTGTAAGTTGCAATAATAAGTGTCACTTTGGGAGTAATCATATAAAAATAATTTTTTCAAAAATAATCATTTTCTTTGTTATAATATCATAAACTACATTACATTAGGATAGGATAGGATAGGATAGGATAGCATAGGTTAGGTTAGGTTGGGTTAGGATAGGTTAGGTTAGGTTAGGTTAGGTTAGGTTAGGTTAGGTTAGGTTAGGTTAGGTTAGGTTAGGTTAGGTTAGGTTAAATATAATTAAATTTTAATAATCATAACTCAGATAATAATAATTTATATTCAAAGCTCACTATTTAATATATCTATATTATTTTAATCCCTTAATAACTACTATTTTTGTAAGAGTAGTATTTAAAAATAAACTAACAATGTTTGTAAAAAAATGATTAAAATATCTGCGGTTATCATAACCTATAACGAAGAAGAGCATCTAGAAAAATGCTTGAGTTCAATATCCGGAATTGTTGATGATATTGTAGTCGTAGATTCCTTTTCATCCGACCGAACTATTGACATATGCAAAGCATTTGATGTGCGCGTAGTTACCCAATCTTTCTTAGGATACAAAGAACAAAAAAACTTTGCAATCTCACAAGCTAAATATGATTACATCTTATCATTAGATGGAGATGAAGCGTTGTCAGAAAGACTGCAAAAATCAATTTTAAAAGTAAAATCAAATTGGGTTTATGATGGCTATTATTGCAGCCGACTTAACAATTATTGCGGACAATGGATAAAGCATTCCGATTGGTACCCAGATAAAAAACTACGTCTTTTTAAAAAAAACAAGGGCGAATGGAAAGGAATAAACCCTCATGATAGCTATAAGTTATTTAATAACTCAAAAAGTGGGAAATTGAAAGGAGATCTTTTACATTGGATTTATCGAGATTACGATGAACATAAACAAAAAGTAGAAACATTTTCAACTATTTCTGCACAAGCCTACTTTAATCTTGGAATTAAATCTTCCATATTTAAAACTTTGTTTCGATCATCTTGGGCATTTTTTAAGGCCTATTTTTTAAGACTCGGGTTTTTAGATGGTACTAATGGCTGGCGAATATGCAAACAAACCTTTAACGGAACGTATTTAAAATACTACAAACTTAGACAGCATTGGAATGACACAAGCTCTTAAAATAGATAGTTCTAATATTTTCAATGAAAAAAACACAAACCTTCATATAGCTTTTAAAAATAATATAATTTTGCAATTCGTTTTATAATATCGAATTTAATCCTATTAACATTTCTACAATGAATTCCATTGAACTAAATAACACTATTAAAACGCTCAAACAAGGGGGGCTTATCCTCTACCCTACAGATACTGTTTGGGGATTAGGATGTGATGCTACTAATTTTGCCGCAGTTGAAAAATTATTTAAGTTTAAGAACCGAGAAGATCAAAAAACAATGATCTGTTTGGTGAGTGATTTTAAAATGTTAAACTATCACGTGGAGGAAATTCCCGAGGCTGCTTATAGCATCTTAGAGCATGCTGCTGATCCTACAACTATTGTATATGATAAGCCTTTAAGAGTCACTGAAAATCTTATTGCAGCAGACAATACATTAGCCATTCGTATGGTAAAAGAAGGTTTTTGTGCCGATTTATTAAAACGGTTTAAAAAACCAATTGTTTCTACCTCTGCAAATATTTCAGGAAAACCAACTCCAAAAACCTTTCAAGAAATTGAAGCGTATATTTTAAAAGGTGTGGACTATGTTGTAAATTTGGAGCGTACAAAAAAAGCTTCTAAACCGTCTTCAATTATTAAATTGAGTAACAACGGTGAGGTTAAAGTTATTAGAAAATAATTTTTAACTGTTAGCATACACAAAACAATGAATTACAAACAAGCACTTTCAGCTCCAATTTTTGAGATCATCTCTAAATCAGCGGAGCAACTTGGCTTTGACTCTTATGTCATTGGAGGTTTTGTACGTGACTTTATATTAGATCGAGCTGCAAAAAAAGATATAGATATTGTGGCGATAGGAAGTGGGATTGAACTTGCTAAACGCGTTTCAAAAAATTTACCTAACAATCCCAAGGTTCAAGTTTTCAAGACCTACGGAACCGCAATGATTAAATTCGAAGGCATTGATCTTGAATTTGTAGGAGCTAGAAAGGAATCCTATACACAAGACAGTAGAAATCCCACAGTAGAAGAGGGTACTTTAGAGGAAGACCAAAATCGAAGAGACTTTACAATCAATGCAATGGCCATTAGCTTAAATAGAGCTACCTACGGCGATCTATTAGATCCGTTTAAAGGCATGAGTGATCTTACGTCAAAATGTATCAAAACACCCTTAGAACCTGCGATTACTTACAGTGATGATCCTTTGAGAATGCTGAGAGCTATTCGGTTTGCTTCACAATTAGATTTCACGATAGAAGCTGGGTCTCTTAAAGCGATAAAAGACCAATCGCAGCGGATTGAAATTATTACAAACGAACGTATTAATGTAGAAATTCAAAAAATATTAGAATGTAAAAAACCTTCTATTGGTTTTTTACTACTTGAAAAAACAGGACTACTAGATTATATAATGCCTGAATTAACGGCCTTGAAAGGCGTTGATGAAGTGGAAGGTCAAAAGCATAAAGACAACTTTTACCACACTCTAGAGGTCGTTGATAATATCTCTAATTACACTGAAAACGTTTGGCTTCGTTGGGCGGCTCTCTTACACGATATTGGAAAAGCTCCAACCAAACGATTTAGCAAAAAAGTAGGCTGGACATTTCACGGACATGAATTGAAGGGTTCAAAAATGGTTTATCAACTATTCAAGCGGCTTAAAATGCCTTTAAATGAGAAGATGAAATACGTCCAAAAACTTGTCTTCATGAGTTCAAGACCGATTGTTTTGGCTCAGGAAAACATTACCGACTCTGCAGTAAGACGTCTGGTTTTTGATGCTGGAGAATTTGTTGAAGATTTGATGACCCTATGTGAAGCTGACATAACTACTAAAAACTCCTACAAGTTTAGGAAATACCACAATAACTTTAAACTTGTTAGAGAAAAAATAGTAGAAGTTGAAGAACGTGATCGTCTGCGAGACTTTCAACCACCAATTTCTGGAGAATCAATTATGAAAACTTTTAACCTTGGACCTTCTAGAGAAATAGGAATTATTAAAGAATATATAAAAGAATCTATTTTGGAGGGTATTATTCCAAATGACGCTGAAAAAGCGTTTGAGTTGATGTTAAAAAAAGGCACTGAATTAGGACTAACTATTGCGAATGAAAAATAAGTTTAGAATAATTTCAAAAATTTCATTGGTGCTCATATACTTCGTTATTGTGGCAGGGGCAATTGTGCGTATGACAGGCTCTGGTATGGGTTGTCCAGATTGGCCTAAATGTTTTGGTTATTACATCCCTCCTACTGAAGGTAAACAATTGCTTTTTGAACCTAATAATAACTACGAAGAGGGAATGATGATCCTTTTGGATAACGAAGCTTTTTTAGTAGCAAAAAATGATTTTACTTCTGAAGACACATTTGATGCTACTAATTGGGACACCTATAGTAAGCACGACTATGTATCGTATGACCCAGTTCATACTTGGGTAGAATACATAAATAGGCTTATTGGAGTCTTGTCAGGTATTCCTATTTTGATTTTCTCTGTTTTATCTTTTTGGTTTTGGAAAAAAAACAAATGGATTCCTATTATTTCGTCATTAACACTTTTTGGAATGGGTTTCCAGGCTTGGCTAGGAAAGACGGTTGTGGACTCCAACTTAGCTCCTTATAAGATTACGGTTCATATGGTGATGGCCTTGCTTATAGTTGCGTTTATTTTGTATTTAATATTTGCTTCTAAAACTAGCTATAAGCCACAATTATATTACCATAAGTTTTACAATGGCCTAATTTTAGCACTCGGTCTATCGTTAGTACAAATTATTTTAGGGACACAAGTACGGGAGTTTGTAGACGAACAAACAAAACTAATTGGCTACCAAAAAGAGCTATGGCTTAAATCTCCTACATTGAACTTTTACATCCACCGATCTACTTCCATTTTAGTTTTATTTTTAAATGGGTATTTGTTGTACTTAAACCAGTCTAAAAACCTTGGATTTAATAAACTAAAACTAGTTATATACTGTGTGGTTTTAGAAGTTTCAACTGGAATAATGATGTACTATTTTGACTTCCCGTTCTTAAGCCAACCTATACATTTAGTAATTGCTTCTATACTGTTTGGAATCCAGTGGTATATCCTTCTTGAATGCCTTCATAAAAAACAACAAAACCAACTCGCATAACAAAAATGCAACTTATATTTGTATAATATTATTGACCTATGATTTATAGATTTAGAGTTGTCTTAGACAACGATACAAAAGAAGATATTTTTAGAGATATTGAAATCAGAAAAACAGATTCTTTAGAAGACTTACATAATGTAATCACCCAGTCTTTTGGGTTTGACGGCAGTGAAATGGCGTCCTTTTATATCAGCGATGATGATTGGAATCAAGGAGAGGAAATCTCTTTATTTGATATGAGTGAAGGTGGCAGTGACATTCAACTGATGAATGAAACAACTATAGACGCTACAGTTTCAGAATCAAATACTAAATTAATTTATGTGTATGATTTTTTAAGTATGTGGACCTTTTTGGTAGAACTTGCCGAAGTTGTTGAGGAAGCGGACGGTACAGACTATCCTAACCTATTGTTTGTCCACGGACAAGTACCAGGTGAAGCCCCAGAAAAGACTTTCGAAGCAGAGAAAAATGAAGATGATTTTGATGAGTTTAGTGATGGTTATAATAGTGAAGATTATGACCAACTAGACTATGGCGAAAACTGGAATTAAAATAGAATATCCGTATTTTCTGTTTCGTAATTTCGTTTTACAAAACCTAAGGCATTCTTTAGTATTTCTCCCATATTTTTACTCTTTAAAAATTCAGGATCATTTGTGTACTCAAATATTTTAGTTTTCAATAACGTTTCATGCTCTGGAGTGGAGAGTGTATCTGCGATCATAGCTTTAATAAGCCGTTCAATACGATTCTTATAACTCATAAGACGTTTAGCGATAATAGAGCGTTCCTCTAATTTGTATTGATTGATAGACAACTTTTCAAATTTCTCAGAGACTAAATCTACCATTTTAAAATTCTCTTTGAAAAATTGTGGACGGTACACATTAAACTTACCTTCAAAACACTGTTGGTCAAAATCAATAGCCCTAATAGAGTAAACAACATGATCAAAATCATGAGTGGGTACAATCACATAGTTGTACGAACGCATATCCCCTAACAAACGAATCATACAACGCTCATTAAATTTCACAAACTCTTTAGCAATTTGAGACTTTTCGGACTCGCTGCAACTCGGTAACATATGTTCAATAAACTCATCCCCTGGAATTCCCGTAATATGCTCTTCAATTAAAGTGTCATTATACACTAGAAAATTTAAGTTATGTGGAGACAACATATGTTCTAATTCAAGACCATATATTCTTGAAGCATCCGCTTTTTTGACATAAAAATAGGCGTAATTATCATTGAGTATATTCCTTATTTTAATTCGAAAAGGTTTAGAATTTCCAAACGTACAATAATCAATAGCGTCAACATTTAAAAACGGAATGATTTTTTCATTTCCATCTGAGTGTAATGTTGTATAAATTCTTTTCAAATTCAAGTCTATCTCTACGCGATCTGAATCGCTATAAAAGGTCCGTATCCAAAGCGTATTTTTATCATTTTTATCAAAAACCTCAACAGATCCTTGAAAACGAAGTAAGTCATCGTAAAAAATAGGCAGCCGAATATTCCTGTTAAATTTTTGTAAGTAGGCCTTTAGCGGTAAACTTACAGGGTAAGATGGCTTTTTGAGAGATATTTTTAAATCGTCTTTCATAGTATGACTTGAAACCCAAAATTAAGTTTTATTTTTTAACTTGTAACATTAATGTTAATTTCAAGTCTAACTTTATACAGTTACTAATAAAAAACAACAAATTGGAGTCTATTTTAAAAATATCAAATCTTACGAAAAAATTTGGCCACCTTACCGCTGTTAAAAATTTAAGCTTTAATATCGAAAAGGGCAACGTATATGGTATTTTGGGCCCTAATGGAAGTGGTAAGTCTACAACACTTGGAATCGTTTTAAACGTTGTTAATAAGACCTCAGGAGACTTTTCTTGGTATGGTGGCGACTTAACAACACATCAGGCATTAAAAAAGGTAGGCGCTATTATTGAACGCCCAAACTTTTACCCTTATATGTCTGCTTATCAAAATCTGAAACTGGTTTGTAAAATAAAAGAAATCAATCATGACTCAATCAAAAGAACTTTAGATCTTGTTGGACTATTAGACCGAAAAGATCATGACTTTAGTAGCTTTTCGTTAGGGATGAAACAGCGACTTGCTATTGCTTCCGCTCTTTTAAATGATCCAGAGATTTTAATTCTGGATGAACCTACAAATGGCTTAGACCCCCAAGGAATACATCAGATTAGAGAAATTATTAAGACTATTGCAGAAACCGGAACCACTATACTCCTAGCCTCCCATTTATTAGATGAAGTTGAAAAGGTATGTAGCCATGTGGTTGTCCTAAGCAAAGGAGTCAATCTATTTTCGGGAAGGGTGGATGAGTTAATTTCAAGTCATGGATTTTTTGAACTTAAAACAACACAAAAGGAAGCCTTAATCAAACTGTTGGATTCACATCCAAATTTTACACACACAAAAACAGAAGCAGATTTGACCACAGCATTTCTAAAACTTCCGATGGATGCTGAACAATTCAATAAATTACTTTTTACAAATGGGATCGTTCTTAGCCATTTAGTAAAACGAAAAGAAAGTTTAGAAGAACAATTTTTACAATTAACTGACAACAAATGAGACGTCTGCTAGAAATAGAACTTCAAAAACTTTTACTAAACAGAACTAGTAAAATCTTAATTTTTATCTCCTTTATACTTCCACTTTGTGTGATTTTATTGTCGGCTTTAAAAATCAATTTTTTTGGATTTTTCACGCTTGAACTTGGAGAGTTAGGAATTTTTAATTTCCCAATCATATGGCACATCACCACTTTTTTTTCGGCGCTATTTAAATTCTTTTTTGCAATTGTAGTCGTTTCAATGATCGGCAATGAATACAGCAACAAAACACTAAAACAAAACCTAATTGACGGTCTTAGTAAAAAAGAGTTTATACTTTCTAAATTCTATGTAATTATCTTTTTCTCTCTCGTATCCACAGTAATTATTTTCATCCTATCCTTAGTATTAGGGCTCATTTATTCAAGCTACACTGAATTTCATATTATCACTCAACAAATGGAGTTTTTGATTGCTTATTTCGTTAAACTTGTAGCATTCTTTTCGTTCTGTTTATTTTTAGGAGTTCTGGCGAAACGTTCCGCTTTTGCTTTAGCTTTCTTATTTGTGGATTTGATTTTAGAATGGATTGTTTTTGGAATTTTGACATGGAAAGGTAGTTGGGAAATGGCACAAAAGGTACAAGGATTTTTACCACTAACTTCAATGTCGAACCTCATAAAGCAACCTTTTCAACGCATTGCAATGACTAAGTTTCCTGGAAATTCTGACATCGTATATGATTATTCTGTTCACATTGAAACTATTTTGATAGTGATGTGTTGGACTGTTGTTTTTATATATTCATCTTATCGTCTCTTAAAAAAGAGAGACTTATAACCCCCTCTCAAAACGTTTTTTAAGCTTATAAACGACCTCTATGATATTGTAAATCAATGTGTCCAATTATTTAATTACATACTTTAGAATATCTCTAACTTTAAAAACAATTGAGAGGAATCAATTCGTATCTTTGTTGTATTAAGATGAGATATTACATTCAATTTATTTTCCTTTTACTTGTACATTCTGTATGTTCACAGAACGTACAAGTGTCAAGTACTAATTACACCCCTCAAGAACTTATTGAGGACATACTTATTAATAGCACATGTATTGAAAACTTAGTGGTGACTAACGTTGTTGGAGGTGACTTTGGAACAGCCGATAAAAGTTATGGCTATTTTGATGCAAATGGAAGTGATTTCCCCTTAGAAAACGGCCTTGTTTTAAGCACTGGTAGACTAAATAATGTAGGGGGACCTAATACGACTCTAAGCGATGACGATGCTGCAAACTGGTCTGGTGATATAGATTTAGAAATGAGTCTTAATGAAATAAACACTCTAAACGCTACGATTATAGAATTTAATTTTTCCGCGGCAGCAAATCAGATTAGTTTTAAATATATTTTTGCTTCCGAGGAATACCAAGAAGGAAACTCGAGCACTTGTCAATATTCAGATTTATTTGGATTTTTAATCCGTAAAGAAAATGAACAGCAATACACAAATATTGCTATTGTTCCCAACTCCGAAACTCCGGTTAAGGTAACAACTGTTCATCCAGAAATACCAGGAGAGTGTCCCGAAATTAATGAAGCATATTTTGGTAGCTGGAACTCTAGTTCTGCTCCTATTAATTTTAATGGACAAACGGCGGTTCTTACGGCCACTGCCGATATCAATCCTAATGAACTTTATCATGTCAAACTTGTTATAGCAGATGAGCAAAACTACCGCTATGATTCGGCTGTGTTTTTAGAAGCAAGTAGTTTTGAGCTTGGAACAGACCTAGGAATAGACCGTCTTTTTGCTACATATAACACTTTATGTGAAAACGAGACCCTTACATTAGAGGCCCTTCAAAATGATGCTGTGGCCTACCAATGGTTTAAAGACGACACCCTAATCACTGCAAATACAGGTAGTTCACTGATCGTTGAGTCTAGTGGTGAATATAAAGTCGAAGTCGAGTTAAACTCTGGATGTACTAGCTACGGAAGTATCTTAATTGAATACAGTGCTCTGCCAATTGCAAATGACGTTACTTTAAGACAATGTGCAGAAAACCAAAGCTCCGAAAACAGCTCCATATTCAACTTGAACGAAGTTTATGACAACGTCACAAATACAGCTAGTAATAGAAGTTTAAAATTTTACAAAAACAGGATAGATGCAGAAACAGACGCATCTAACAACTTTAGCGGAGATAATTACCCTAACATTGAAAACCCCGAAACCCTGTATATACAGGTACTAGACACACAAACAGGGTGTTATAATGTATCCGAATTGGTTTTAAGTGTTAGTGGAGGTGGAGGTCAAAATACTGTCTTAAAAGGCTGTGACACAGACGGGGTCGAAGATGGCTTTTTTAACTTTAGTCTTAATGATGCCAATGAAGCTATTCTTGAAGGACTTCCCGCTAACCTGACCATCAACTACTATGAAACCTATCAAGATGCCATCTTACAAATAGCTCCCCTACCCAGCAATTACACTAATAATATTCAATATAGCCAAATTATTTTTGCACGCATTGAAGATGGGATTAATTGCTATGGGATTAACACAGTCCAGCTGGTTGTTTACGAACTTCCAAAAGTTCAAACTTCTGAAGAGTTCATCTACTGCTTAAATGAGTATCCAAGTACCATTACTCTAAATGCAGGGCTTCTAAATGGTGCTTTTAATGAATTTTACTATAATTGGTCCACAGGACAAACAACGTCAGAAATTCAAATAAATGTACCAGGAACTTATTCAGTAATAGTAACAAACACTAATGGATGCTCAAAAACACGAACACTTACCATCCTCCCATCTTCTAGTGCTACTATTGAAGTAGTTGATGTTTTTGATGGTGTAGAAAATAACTCCGTGACTATAAATGTTTCTGGAGAAGGCAACTATGAATACGCGTTAGATGATGAACTAAATGGCTACCAAGATTCTAATCTTTTTTCAATGGTATCTCCAGGGTTTCATACCGTCTACATAAGAGATAAGAATGGATGTGGAATCGTAGAAAAGACTATTTCTGTTATTGGTTTTCCCAAATTTTTCACTCCTAACGGAGATGGATTTAACGACACTTGGCATGTCAATGGAATAAACACACCAAACCAAATAAATAGTGATGTTTACATTTTTGACCGTTTTGGAAAACTATTAATCCAACTCAATGCGTTAGGCGGCGGATGGGATGGTACTTACAATGGCAGTATGTTACCAAATTCTGACTATTGGTTCTATGTTAATCTACCAGACAATAGGATATTTAAAGGGCACTTTACTTTAAAAAGGTAGTGGCATAAAATTTTAAATCTTACCTTTAGGGCATGGCAAACTGCAAGAAAACATATTTTTTCTACTTTCTTGTGTTGGTAACGAACCTTATACTAGCTCAAGATATTTCTCTATTCAATCAATTAAACGGACATTTAGACTATACAGCGATTGGAAACACTCTAAATACGGTTGAAAATAATTCGAGTTTCAACTGTACAATTAATACTACATCGTCCGCAACATTAAATCTCTCAAACTCTCAGGCTATAGAAGCTGCATACCTTTACTGGGCGGGGTCTGGCGAAGGAGATTTTAACGTCAGCCTTAATTCAACTTCCATTACTCCAGACCGAACATTTGAATACATCTTAGATACAAGCAGACAGTTTTTCGCTGCTTTTACAGATGTAACTGAGCAGGTTCAAACTGAAGGAAATGGCGTATATACACTGAGCAATTTAGAAAATATAGATATTTCTGATCCGTATTGTTCTACGGGAACCAATTTTGCTGGATGGGCCATTATGATAATATATTCGGACCCTAGCCTACCACTAAATCAAATAAATATATATGATGGCCTTGAAAGTGTACCGGACAACATTATAATTCAATTAGACAACCTTAATGTTCTAGATACAACAGGAGCTAAAATTGGCTTTTTAGCTTGGGAAGGAGATGCTGGATTGGCGGTAAACGAAGTGTTGCAAATGAACGGTATTACATTAAGTAACCCACCGTTAAACCCAGCTAATAATGCTTTTAATGGGACTAATAGTTTTACAAATGACTCTAATCTATTCAATATGGATATTGACTTTTACCCCATTCAAAATACCATTAATATTGGAGACACCTCAGCGGTAATACAATTAACTTCCGGTCAAGATTTAGTGATGATCAATAACATAATAACAGTGCTAAATAGTCAACTCCCAGATGCAACTGTAGAAATTAACAGCATTAACCAAGCATGTAATTCTCGGGAAATAGGAATCGAATTCACTGTGTTTAACTCCAATAGTACTGAGCAACTCCCCGCATTCACACCTATTGCATTTTATGCTAATGGGATTCTTATAGGTCAGACACAAACACAAAATGAAATCCCTATGAATTCGAGTGAGTCGGGTAGTATGAATTTAATTTTAGATTCTAATATCGCAAACTCTTTCACACTATCGGTTATTGTTGATGACAACGGAACTGGAAATGGGGTGGTTTCGGAAATCAACGAAACTAACAACAATGCAGAAATAGCTATTGAATTGACTGAGTCTAATCCCACAACGGCGTTAGGCATTCTAATCGGATGTCATATAGGAATCAATCAAACTAGTTATAACTTAACTTCCATCTTAGAGGAATTAAGTGGTTCTTATGATATTGATTCAGCGATTTTCTATGAATCTTTAGATGACTTATATAACAACATAGGAGCTATAATAAATCCTTCAGAATACCTATATTCAAGAGAAGACACCACCATATACGTTCAATTGGATGCAGAGCCATGTTATGAAATATTTTCATTAGAGTTAACTGGAAGCGATTGTGAACCAAAAGTACCTGAAGGGTTTTCTCCTAACGGAGATGGCTACAATGACTGGTTTAATATCCAAGGTCTTTATAATATTTACCTGAATCATGAACTGTTGATCTACAACCGCCTTGGTGCATTGATATTTAAAGGAAATAATGATATTAAGTGGGATGGGAAAGCTAACACGGGACCTTTGAACGGAAACAACCTCTTACCTGTAGGGACTTATTTTTATCTACTACATTTAAATTCTAGAGATTTAAAACCTATGACGGGATGGGTGTATATTAATTATTAGTTCATAATTTTTAAAAGATTTATTCTCTCCTTTTGCTGTAGCGCTGACTTTGCCTTAGCTTTGCAGCTATGCAATTTAAATTAACTTCAGATTTTAATCCCACTGGCGATCAGCCAAGTGCTATAAAGCAATTAGTGAATGGTATTGAATCCAATGAAAAATACCAAACATTATTAGGGGTTACAGGATCTGGAAAAACTTTTACAGTTGCAAATATCATTCAAGAAGTGCAGCGACCGACTTTGGTATTAGCGCATAACAAAACGCTGGCAGCTCAACTGTATTCAGAGTTCAAACAGTTTTTTCCTGAAAATGCAGTTGAATATTTTGTATCGTATTACGATTATTATCAACCAGAGGCGTATATCCCTGTTTCTGGAACCTATATAGAAAAAGATTTATCTATTAATGAAGAGATTGAAAAACTTCGTTTAAGCACCACTTCTTCCCTTTTATCTGGCAGAAGAGATGTGATTGTAATTGCCTCGGTTTCCTGTTTATACGGCATTGGGAATCCTGTTGAATTTCAGAAAAATGTGATCAGTCTAAAAGCCAATGAAGTGATCTCGCGAACCGCTTTACTTCATAAACTAGTCCAAAGTTTATATTCCAGAACAGAAGGCGAGTTTAACCATGGTAATTTTAGAATTAAAGGAGATACTGTTGATGTTTTTCCTAGTTATGCAGACCACGGATTTAGAATTCATTTTTTTGGTGATGAAATTGAAGCGATTGAAGCCTTTGACATAAACACTAATAAAGTCATTGAAGTGTATGAAAGTGTAACCATATACCCAGCTAATATGTTTGTGACGTCACCAGATATTTTACAGAATGCCATCAAGGATATTCAAGATGACTTGGTGAAGCAACATGATTATTTTAAAGAAATTGGCAAGCACTTAGAAGCAAAACGTTTAAAAGAAAGAACCGAGTTTGACTTAGAGATGATTCGAGAACTTGGCTATTGTTCAGGCATCGAAAACTATTCTCGTTATTTAGATGGACGTGCCCCGGGCACACGACCGTTTTGCTTGTTAGACTATTTTCCAAGTGATTCACTCATGGTTATTGACGAAAGTCACGTTACTATTTCGCAGGTCCATGCCATGTATGGAGGCGACCGCAGTCGTAAAGAAAACTTAGTAGAATATGGGTTTCGCTTACCAGCAGCCATGGACAACAGGCCTTTAAAATTTGAAGAATTTGAAAGTCTACAAAATCAAGTATTATATGTCAGTGCCACACCCGCCGATTATGAATTAGAAAAATCGGATGGTGTGGTTGTGGAACAAGTTATTAGACCTACGGGCTTATTAGATCCTATCATTGAAGTAAGACCAAGTTTAAATCAAATTGATGATTTGATTGAAGAAATTCAACAACGAGTCGAAAAAGACGAACGGACTTTAGTCACTACTCTAACCAAACGGATGGCCGAAGAGTTGACCAAATACTTGGCGCGTATTCAAATCCGTTGTCGTTACATCCACAGTGATGTGGATACTTTAGAACGGGTAGAAATCATGCAAGATTTACGTAAAGGTATCTTTGATGTTCTTGTAGGTGTCAACCTCCTAAGAGAAGGTTTGGACCTTCCAGAGGTTTCACTGGTAGTTATTTTGGATGCGGACAAAGAAGGGTTTTTACGTTCGGCACGCTCACTCACACAAACCGTAGGTCGTGCGGCCAGACACCTTAACGGACGCGCTATTATGTATGCCGATAAAATTACTAAAAGCATGCAAAAAACTATTGATGAAACAGAGTATCGTCGCGAGAAACAAATTGCTTACAACACCAAACACAAGCAGGTACCGAAAGCACTTAATAAGAGTTTAAACAATGCACTGACGAAAAATTCTGTGAGTAGTTATTATTACGAACAAGAAGCCTTGAAAGCTGCGGAACCAGAAAATGCCTACTTGGCAGCTCCAGAACTGGAACAAAAAATTAGAGACACCCGAAAGCTCATGGAATCGGCAGCAAAAGATTTGGATTTCTTGCATGCAGCGCAATTTAGGGATCAGATTAAAACCTATCAAAAAAAGTTGGAAGATTTGAAGGTGTAAAAAGTAAAGTTAAAATTATCCTACTTATTCATTTCTTTTTTGATAATTTACATCCCTATATTCAATAACTCATTTCTAGAGTATGAAAAAAGCATTGGTAATTTCAGGAGGAGGAAGTAAAGGCGCGTTTGCCGGAGGCGTTGCACAATATTTAATGAAAAACAAAGGGAAAGAATACGATTTGTTTTTGGGAACTTCTACTGGTAGTTTAATGGTTTCGCATTTAGCCTTAGGCCTGTTAGATGAACTCAAAGAGCTCTACACAAATGTAAATCAGAAAAGTATTTTCAGTAACAATCCATTTAAAATTAAAAAAGTTGATGGAGAAAAAGTGATTAGTATTCGGCATTTAAATACGCTTTGGAATTTTTTGAACGGAAGAAAAACTTTTGGTGAAAGTAAAAATTTAAGAAGTCTTATCAAGAGGAATATCAAAAAAGAAATGTACGATGAAATCAGAAAAAAAAACAAAGAAGTAGTTGTTACAGTCTCTAATTTGACAACAAGTCAAGTAGAATACAAATCTATTCAAGAGTGTAGCTACGAGGATTTTTGCGACTGGATATGGGGCTCCTGTAATTACATCCCTTTTATGAGTTTGCTAGAAAAAAATAATTACCAATATGCCGATGGAGGTTTTGGGGCGTTGGTTCCAATTAGAGAAGCTATTTTAAGGGGTGCCACAGAAATAGATGCCATTATTTTAGAAACCGAGTTGACTCAAATTAACAAATTACCAGCTAAAAATCCGTTTTCTTTACTATTTAATGTTTTTGATTTTATGCTAACTCATGTAGAAAAACATAATATTGTAATTGGTAAACTGGCCGCAAACAATAAAAACGTAAAACTTAATTTATATTACACTCCAACTGTTTTAACCACAAATTCTTTAGTTTTTGACAAAAAATTGATGCGAAAATGGTGGAAATCTGGTTTTAAATATGCTAAGTCTAAACAAAAACAAGACATGAGTGAATTTAGACCTGATATATCAACTGACAAAGAAACTGAAGAACATTCATAATATATTTTATCTTATTCTAAAATCAGTTTTTTTGTTCCTGTACCATATTTGTTTTTCATGCTTATAAAATAGAGGCCGCTTGTTAAATCACCAAGGTCAAAGTTGTGATTAATTAACTCTTATTTAGTGTTAAAATGAAACGATTTCACTTGTTTACCTTCAATGGTTAAAACTCTAACTTTTGTTACTACATCTTGAATAGATGATTGTTTTGTAAACTGATCATTAGTTTTTATAGATTATAAGACTGTAGACAATTAAGAATATTGCTATAAATTGAAAAAAAAAGTAGCCCAAAGGCTACTTTAATTCTCTATTTTTAAAAAATAACTACGCTAAAACAGCTTGTACTTTATCTGCTGCTTCTTGAAACTCAACAGCACTTTGAACATCCAGTCCAGAGTTGTCAATTAATTCTTTAGCGATGTCTGCATTAGTTCCTTGTAAACGCACAATAATTGGCACGTTAATGGTTCCCATATTTTTATAAGCATCGATGACCCCTTGAGCAACCCGATCACAACGCACAATTCCACCAAAAATATTAATCAAAATTGCTTTTACTTCTGGATCTTTTAATATAATCTGAAAAGCAGCTTCTACACGAGCAGCATCTGCTGTACCTCCAACATCCAAAAAGTTAGCGGGTTCGCCCCCAGCTTGTTTGATTAAATCCATAGTGGCCATTGCAAGACCTGCTCCGTTGACCATACAGCCAACATTACCCTCTAGATCCACATAATTAAGACCTAAAGAACCTGCTTCGACTTCAATCGGATTTTCTTCACGAATATCTCTTAATTCTAAATAATCTTTATGTCTAAATAACGCATTGTCGTCAATGGTTACTTTGGCATCCACGGCTAGTATTTTATTATCACTTGTTTTTAAAACCGGGTTGATTTCAAATAAAGAGGCATCCGATTTATCATAAGCAGTGTATAAGGCAGTTACAAATTTGGTCATGTCCTTAAAAGCAGCTCCTGATAAACCAAGGTTAAAAGCGACACGACGCGCTTGAAATGGCAACATTCCTGTCGCTGGATCAATTTCTTCAGTAAAAATTAAATGCGGTGTTTCTTCAGCAACTGTTTCAATATCCATACCCCCTTCTGTAGAATACATAATCATGTTTCTGCCAGTGGTTCGGTTCAAAAGAACAGAAATATAAAACTCACTCGTTTCAGTTTCTCCAGGGTAATATACATCTTCAGCGACTAATACTTGGTGTACTTTTTTACCTTCAGCAGACGTTTGAGGCGTTACTAATTGCATTCCAATAATTTGATCTGCAATTGTTTCTACTTCCGTTAAACTTTTAGCCAATTTAACTCCGCCACCTTTACCTCGACCACCTGCGTGAACTTGGGCTTTAAGTACATGCCATCCTGTACCTGTTTGTTCCGTAAGTTTTTTGGCTGCAGCCACCGCTTCTTCAGGGGTACTAACAACTATACCCTTTTGGATTTTAACGCCAAAAGTGCTCAAAATTTCTTTTCCTTGGTATTCGTGTAAATTCATCTTTTAAGAGATTTATTTTAATTTCTCCTTAGGAGAAAATCATTATAAAATTAATCCCACAAAAGTAATTAACCTAAGGCGTTTTACCAATAATTTTTAAGGTTGATTTTGGCAGAATTATTTTTTTGTTTGTTCTAATGTTTTAACCCCTTTATGACAGAGAATGCTTTATCAACTAAATGGTCTTCAACAAGTATGGTAAACTCATTGGTAGTTGAAATAACTTCATATAAAGTCACATTATCCCATGCCAAACGCTTGAATATTTGATAATACAACCCTACAATTTTAGAATTACCCTCAGGTAAGTTTAATGTAATTGTAGACAGACAATCCTTTAACCCAATTAAAGTTTCATTTTTAAAAACCTCTGAGATGCTGTCTTTCTCAGAACTAGAAATTATGATGTTACTCTCGAAAATTCCTCGTGTGAATGCATAAAATATTTGATGATTCTTATTAATCTTTTCTAATACTTTAGAATGGCTGTTAATAAGAGTCTTAGAGTTTTGAAATGTAAAATCACTTAAATTGGATCGTACTGTAATATCCCCTAAGTTATTAAATACATTTTTTAAACGATCCGAACTCTCAAAATCAACAGGTTGTTGATAGCGTCTTAGGGCCATAGTGATGGCTCCATCTTTTACAGGTTTATGTAACATTTCGGAGATCGTCTGATTCAAATCCTTAGCTAAGGCTGAAAAATTAATAATATCACGCGATAAAGCTTCTTCCAAAAAAGGACGTGAAACTAAAATTTCATTAACGCAGGAAGCAATTGTCTTCAATTTGTTTATTATTTAACATTTCGTGTAAAAATAGAGTATTTTTTTTATTTTCATGGCATATATAAAGATTAGATATACTTTTGGGCCTTTAAAAAATTGAATTAATGACAATGAACAAAGAGACCCTATTACAGATTGCAAATGAGTATGGAAGCCCCGTATATGTGTATGATGCCCATAAAATGGAAGCTCAATACAAACGATTGACAGCCGCATTTAGTAACGTAAATAAGCTAAAGATTAACTATGCAGCCAAAGCACTTACTAATATTTCCGTTCTCAAATTTATTAACAAACTAGGGGCTGGACTGGATACGGTATCGGTTCAAGAGGTAAGGTTGGGAATTCATGCGGGGTTTAAACCGGAATCAATTATTTATACACCTAACGGCGTCTCCTTAGAAGAAATTGAAGAAGTGGCAAAACTGGGTGTTCAAATAAATATTGACAACCTTTCTATTCTCGAGCAGTTTGGAACCAAACATCCAAACACACCGGTATGTATTAGAATCAACCCCCATATTATGGCTGGAGGAAACACCAATATATCGGTGGGCCATATTGACTCTAAATTTGGAATTTCCATACACCAAACTCCATTATTACTTCGTATTGTTAAAAACACCAAGATGACTATTAATGGTATTCATATGCATACGGGAAGTGATATCTTAGATATTGATGTATTTTTATATGCCAGTGAGATCTTATTTGATGTAGCAAGACAGTTTGAAGGACTTGAATTTATTGATTTCGGTTCAGGGTTTAAAGTTCCATATAAGGAAAATGATATTGAAACAAATATTGAAGAGCTTGGGGAAAAATTAACCGAACGTTTTCATACGTTTTGTAAAAACTATGGTAAGGACGTCACATTAGCTTTTGAACCTGGAAAATTCATTGTGAGTGAGTCCGGCTATTTTTTAACAAGCGTCAACGCGATCAAACAAACTACCTCGACGGTTTTTGCTCAAGTAGATACGGGATTTAATCACCTCATTCGCCCTATGTTGTACGGGTCGCAGCATACTATAGAAAACATATCAAATCCCAAAGGAAAACAACGCTTTTACTCTGTTGTAGGTTATATCTGTGAAACAGATACTTTTGCCAATAATCAACGTATTAATGAAATTACTGAAGGCGATATTTTAGTCTTTAAAAATGCAGGAGCCTATTGTTTTATGATGGCAAGTAATTATAATTCTAGATTTCGTCCAGCAGAAGTATTGTGGTATAATGATACCGCTCACCTTATTAGAAAACGAGAGGTATTTGAAGACTTAACAAAAAACCAACTACTAATTGACCTATAAAAATCTCGTTTAAAGATCCGTAAACTGTTAAAATTCAATAATTTATCAAAAAAATGTCCGAAACTAAAATATATTATTAACTTTGTATTCTAAAAATATATAAAGTGAAAAACGGTACAGTAAAATTCTTCAATGCATCCAAAGGATTTGGATTCATTACTGAAGATGATTCAAACACAGAGTACTTTGTACACGTTACTGGAATAATCGATGAGATTAATGAAGGTGATGCTGTTGAATTTGAATTAAAGGAAGGTAGAAAAGGTATGAATGCAGTAAACGTTAGAGTTATCTAATTTTTTTTGAAAACATAATTTTTTGCAAAAAGCCTACCCTAGTGGATAGGCTTTTTTTGATTTTATTCCTTTCCGTTTACATAGTTCTGTAAGTAAGAAAATGCAGCTGTAAGTTGACCGTTATCAGTCATCTTTGCACGTTTTAGCACCCCCACAGAATCATTATCAAAGAAAGCTGGAATAATTTTTTCTACAAAAGTATGTCCAAACCCTTCACTGGCATCTTTTGGCAATTCACAGGGTAAATTATCAACCGCCATCACAGCAATTGCTGACGTATTTCTAAAGTCTACTTCAGTTTCTGTTTCTGCATCATAACCATAAATTGGAAAGTCAATCGTTGAAGGACGAATGGTACAGGCTACAGGCCCGTCAATATCACAACTAATATCAGCCACTACTTTTAGATTAAAACTTGGTGCCTTCGCTTGCTCACGGGTGAAAAAGGCCGGAGCCCCTTTGCCATAAAAGTGACCTGCAATAAAAAAGTCGGCAACGGCCGTAAAGCGATCAAATGTAGACTTATATGCTTTAGGATGCTTAAAAAAGTCTTTCTTTTCTAAAGTCGTTCCATCTTGGCGTTCGCAATAATCCAAAACATCTAACTGTACATACACCGCTTCTGTTAAAGAGTTATTTAGAAACTGATCAATAGAAACTTGTTTGATATTTAAATGATCTAAAATCTCTTTAGCCCCCTGCCCTACGCGACCTGTTCCTGTCAACACAATTTTAACATTGGGAACGACCAGTTGGTCCAATTGTGCATTTAATGCAGCTCTATCATTTAAATCAGTGGCTTTAGGCAGCTCAAAACAATTGAGTTTCAATCCCAAGGCTCGTAAGCCGTTGTAAGCGCCTACCACCCCAGCATAGTAGCCAAAGCCAATCAAACGATGGTTGGATTCGTTAACTAAGGTTTCGTGATCATAGAGCGTTATGTTTTTATCTAAAATTGCTTGAAGTAACTTACGGTTATAGGGTTGTTTTTTGATAGTATGACTAAAAAAAAAATAACTTTTATTGGGGATAAGAGCTTCTATGGGGACTTCTTTCACTCCAATCAGCACTTCGGCGGCACTTACGTCGGATACGACTTCTAGGCCAGCAGCTAGGTAATCCGTGTCAGAGAAAGCGCGTATAGATGACGATTCGATTATTAATTGTGCAGATGGAAAGGCAGAAAGGAGTTTTTGACACGACTTTGGATCTAAAACAACACGCCTATCTGGAGGCGATTTACGTTCTTGAATGACAGCGAACTTCATAGGCGAAAGAAACAATTAAAATATTTTTTACTAAAGTAAATGGATTTGAGCGGTTGGACAAGTTTTTTTGTAACTTTGCCTTCCCTTCAATAAAGGGTACTTTAGTAATGGGGTCGACTGGTATTGACAGCGAGATCTACTAAACTGTAAGCACGTCGTGTGATGATATTGATACACGTTAAAGACCATGTCAACTTTTAAACGGCGAGAATAACTACGCTTTAGCTGCTTAATCCGAATCATAGTAGGATGAGCCTCGGCACACTAGGTGTGCAAGCTGAATGTCTCCTGAAAGCCTTGGTTCACGGCGTTCAATTTTGAGACATCGTAAATGTAAACCTAGAATCTCTAAGGCTTTGGTAGGGATTTGAAACTAAAAAAGCTAAGAAATAAGTGGGCCGTTTTTAGTCAGTTTATTTCCGACAATTAATTAAAAACTAAACGTGTAGAAGGCTTTTTATTAGCTTGTTTGGACCCGAGTTCGATTCTCGGC
>CAJIZJ010000044.1 GCA_905181825.1 uncultured Flavobacteriaceae bacterium | reverse complement strand
GGACTGTCATAAGCTATGCCTACCCTTACAAAATCATTTAATTTTATAATGCTACCGAGCTGTAACGAAAAACCATTACCTACGGTCAGGAGGCTGTTTTCAAAATCTACTTGATTGACAGTAGAGCCTTCGTTTGTGTTTTCTTCAAACAGGTAAGTGCTTCTCTCATAATTAATGAAGTGAGAGTTTAAGTTGATTCCGAAATAGATGTTTTGGTTGTATTGAAGTCCTAAGTTAAAAGATAACTTTCCGTTATACCCAGTGGAGGCATAACTGTATTCTTGATCAAAATCTCCTGGAGCAATGTTGGAGGTGTAAGCGCTATTTTCATTTGTATCTTCTACAGGTTCTATAATGAAACTTTCGTAGCCTAAAAATGCTTGTTGGTGGGCATACCCATTGTAGTAACCAATGGCATTGTAGGCATCGGAAATGCTTTCACCACCAAGAGATGAGATGTCATCTAATCTCAATCCGTTTGCATAATCGGTAAAATAACTACTAATGGATTTTGTAGTCTGTCCGGCGGCAAAAAGCTGATTGTCATAGTTTTGTAGCTGTTCGTAAAACACACTTACGACAAACTTATTAAATTTTGAGTCAAGGTCTTTGTTTTTAAAAACAAAAGCGGCACCAATCTGATTCATGTCAAAAGAGTTGTTTTTTGTTTTTTGTGTATTTGATCCGTATTGGGCGTTATTTGAAGTGCTTGAGTTGGAAACGGACAACGAACCGTGACTTGTATTAAAAATAGCTGCTCCAGCCGGATTAATACTAATCGCAGACATGTCGCCTCCTAAGGCGCCAAAGGCGCCACTCATAGATTTAAATCTTGCGGTTCCTTGTGTGCTTTCTGTTGAGTATCTTAAAGCATCTGAGATGTCTTGTCCAAAAGAGTTTAGTACGCAGCCTAGGCCGAATATAACATAAATTATATCTTTCATTTTGTAAATTTTACCTCTAATTTCGTCTTATTGGTCTAGATGTTCCGCTACTTCTGGAGCTGCTAGATGATCTTGATGATGAAGATGAATTTGAGCGTGTTGTCGACCTAGCAGTAGTAGTAGGGCGTGATGTTGTATTTAATCTTGTAGTTCTTGTAGTTCTTGTGGTTTTTGTAGTTCTGTTTGGTTTCGAAGAATCATCAACAGTTGAGGAACGAGTTGTTGAATTTCTTCCAGCTGTTTGAGTTTTAGACCTTGTGTTTGTACGTGTGGCAGAACTGTTCTGGTTAGATGAGTTCAATAGGTTTCTGCTCCTATTTGCAGAGCTTCTGTTTCTTGAATTTCTATTTCCATTAATATAAGATAGAGACCGTCCTCTGCTGTTATTGTAACCATAATTCCAGTTGTTAGCATATCCAAAGTTCCCGTAAGGATTGTATGCATAGCCATAAGGGCTATATCCATATCCATAAGGGTTGTACCCATATCCCCAGTTATTCCAACCCATGTTCCAACCCATGTTCCAGCCCATGTTCCAGCCCATGTTCCAGCCTCTGTTCCATCTCATGTTCCAGCCTCTGTTCCAAGAATTACCATAGGGTGCGCCCCATCCATATCCATAATTAGGGTTGTTATTATTAAAGTTTATTGTGATGTCACTAGAATTGTTTTGACCCCATCCAGCATAATTCTCCGCATCGGTATCTTGTGCCTGATAACTCCCTTGATAAGACCCTGAGTCCATAATAACGGCATTTTCATCGTCGAGGCTAATGGCCTTTCCTTCAAAATAATTTTTATAATAATTAGAAGCTGAAGATGAATTATCGATATTATTATAGTTTTGGTCTACAGGAGCAGAATCGGAATAAATTCCGTCTTCGTAAGTTCCTGCATATTGGAAAGAACCACATGAAGTAAAGGTGAAGAGAATTCCTGTTATAGAAAATAGTATAGATTGTTTGTTTATTAAGGATGTAAAACTCATAAGTGTCAAAATTAAATTGTTGAACGTCACAAAAATACTTAGTTTTGTCAAAACTAACATATAATGCACTTAGTTCAATAGTCGTGCCAAATTACAAAATTATGAGTAAAAACCTTACATCAAGATCTGAAGATTATTCAAAATGGTACAACGAGCTTGTAGTGAAAGCTGATTTAGCCGAAAACTCAGCGGTTAGAGGCTGTATGGTTATTAAGCCTTACGGCTATGCTATATGGGAAAAAATGCAAGCTGAGTTAGATAGAATGTTTAAGGAGACAGGACATCAAAATGCTTATTTCCCTTTGTTTGTTCCTAAAAGTTTATTTGAGGCAGAAGAGAAAAATGCTGAAGGTTTTGCTAAGGAATGTGCTGTAGTAACTCATTATCGCTTACAAAATGACCCTGATAACCCAGGGAAACTTCGAGTAGACCCCAATGCTAAGCTAGAAGAAGAGTTAGTTGTAAGGCCTACGAGTGAGGCTATTATTTGGAATACATTTAAAGGGTGGGTTCAGTCTTACAGAGATTTGCCTCTTTTAATTAATCAATGGGCTAATGTTGTTCGTTGGGAAATGCGAACGCGTTTGTTTTTAAGAACAGCTGAGTTTTTATGGCAAGAAGGTCATACAGCACACGCTACCAAAAGTGAAGCGATAGCGGAAGCCAAGCAAATGAATGAAATCTATGCAAATTTTGCAGAAAACTTCATGGCAATTCCTGTTATACAGGGGTTAAAAACTGAAAGTGAACGTTTTGCTGGTGCTGAAGACACTTATTGTATAGAAGCTTTAATGCAAGACGGAAAAGCGTTACAGGCAGGGACGTCACACTTTTTAGGGCAAAACTTTGCCAAGGCTTTTGATGTTAAGTTTGCAAATAATGAAGGTAAACAAGACTATGTTTGGGCTACTTCTTGGGGTGTTTCTACAAGACTTATGGGGGCTTTAATCATGACTCATAGTGATGATAAAGGTTTGGTGTTGCCCCCTAATTTAGCGCCGTATCAGGTTGTGATTGTGCCAATATATAAAAATGACGAGCAGTTTGCTGAAGTTTCCGAGCAAGCTGAGATTATTATGAAGTCATTAAGAGCTCAAAATATTACAGTTAAGTTTGATAATAGAACCACCCAGCGTCCAGGGCATAAGTTTGCTCAGCACGAATTACAAGGGGTTCCTTTACGTGTAGCAATTGGTCCTAAAGACTTGGAAAGTGGAACCGTAGAGCTGGCGCGTAGAGATACTTTAACAAAAGAAGTTGTTACTCTTGACAGTCTGTCGGCTACAATAAAGGGACTTCTTGAAGAAATTCAAAGAAGTTTATTTCAAAATGCATTCAATTTCAGGGCAGATCACATCACAAAAGTAGAGACGTTTGAGGAATTTAAGACTGTATTAGAAGAAAAAGCAGGGTTTATTTCAGCCCATTGGGATGGGAGTGCTGAAACAGAAGATAAAATAAAAGAAATTACAAAAGCGACAATCCGTTGTATTCCAATTGATTCTGAGTTGGAAAACGGGGTATGTGTGTTTTCAGGAAAGCCTTCCAAACAGCGGGTTCTATTTGCAAAAGCATATTAAGCTTAACTTTTTTTAAAAAAAGTTAGTAAGAAGTTGTAACATTTAAAAATAGTTGTATTTTTGCAACCGCATTAGAAATAATGTACGCTATTTGAAATAAAATCAGATTCATCTATATTGTGTTTTTGATTAAAAAAAATGGCCCGTTCGTCTATCGGCTAGGACGCATGGTTTTCATCCATGTAAGAGGGGTTCGATTCCCCTACGGGCTACAGTTATTTAATAATAATAAAATTAAGAATTATGGCAAATCATAAGTCAGCTTTAAAAAGAATTAGAAGTAACGAATCTAAGCGAGTGCTTAATAAGTACCAGCACAAAACAACACGTAATGCTATCAAAAAGTTACGTGAGACTACTGACAAGAAAGAAGCTCAGAAACTTTTCTCTACAGTCTCTTCTATGATTGACAAGTTAGCTAAAAACAATATCATTCACGATAACAAAGCTGGTAACCTTAAATCTGGTTTATCAAAATTTGTTGCAGCACTATAACTAATATTTTAGCATCCTTTTATAGGTTGATTTAATTGTTAGTACTAAAAAATAAAACCCTGTAAGGCTTGCTTTACAGGGTTTTTTTGTATTTAATAACAGTTTGAGATTGAACTGATATCACATTTCTATTGTTAAGGTTTTAAGCCATATTTATATAAAAAAAGCCTTTCATTAATGAAAGGCTTTTTTTTAATCAAATGAAATGGTTAGCCATTCATAGAGATTAAAAATTCTTCATTATTTCTAGTTTGCTTAAAGCGGTCGTTAATAAACTCCATAGCTTCTACAGGGTTCATGTCTGCAAGGTACTTACGCATCACCCACATACGTTGAATTGTATTTGCATCCAATAGAATATCATCACGACGTGTGCTTGAAGAGGTGAGGTCGATAGCTGGGAATATTCTACGATTAGATATTTTTCTATCTAACTGTAGCTCCATATTTCCAGTTCCTTTAAATTCTTCAAAAATGACTTCATCCATTTTGGATCCTGTTTCTGTCAGCGCTGTTGCAATGATTGTTAGTGACCCTCCATTTTCAATATTACGAGCAGCTCCGAAAAAACGTTTTGGTTTGTGGAGTGCGTTAGCATCGACACCACCACTTAAGATTTTTCCTGAAGCAGGTTGCACGGTATTGTAAGCTCGAGCAAGTCGAGTAATAGAATCTAATAAAATAACAACATCATAGCCACATTCAACCAATCGCTTCGCTTTTTCAAGAACTATGTTAGCGATTTTAACATGCTCATGAGCTTCTTTATCAAAAGTAGAAGCAATCACTTCGCCTCTAACATTTCGCTGCATATCAGTCACTTCTTCTGGACGTTCATCAATTAGTAATACCATTTGATAGACCTCAGGATGGTTTGCTGCAATAGCATTTGCAACATCCTTAAGAAGCATTGTTTTACCTGTTTTGGGTTGAGAGACAATCATTCCACGTTGTCCTTTTCCAATAGGTGAAAATAAGTCCATTATTCGTGTAGAAATTGTACTTTGTTTTTCAGCTAAATTGAATTTTTCTTGAGGAAAAAGAGGGGTTAAGTGTTCAAAAGCAACACGATCTCTTACGGCTTGTGGATCCAGTCCGTTAATTTTACTTACTTTAATAAGTGGGAAATATTTTTCTCCTTCTTTTGGTGGACGTACATGTCCTAATACAGTATCTCCATTTTTCAATCCAAATAAACGAATTTGTGATTGAGATACGTAAATGTCATCAGGAGAGGATAAATAGTTGTAATCAGAGGATCTTAAAAATCCATATCCGTCCTGCATAACATCTAAAACGCCTTCACTTTCGATGATGGCATCAAATTCAAAGTCAGGCTCTTTATAACGGTTTCTGGTGTCTTTGTTGCCGCTATCACCCCGTTTTTGGTTGTGTTGATTGGGGTTTTTATTGGCATTTGGGTTTTGATTCTTGTGTTTTGGTGGCCTTGGCTTGTTGGGAGCATCTGTTTTGGCTTCAGCAAGCTTGTTTGGCGTATTTTTCTTGGGATTATTATGAGTAGAATCGGGCCTAGAAACTTCTTTCTTGACAGCTTCAGGTTTAGTAGGACTCTTTTTTACTGGTTCTTCCTTTTTTTGTTCTTGCTTAGTCACTTCAGATTTAACTGGAGTTTCATTTGCTGTTTCAGCTTTGGATTCGTTTTGAACGGCCAACGCTGGGGCTGTAGAAGGAGTATCTTTTGGCTTTGAAATACGTTCTCTTCTAGGTCGTGGCGACTTTTTTTCTATTACTACAGCGACTGTTGGAGCAACGATTGTTGGGTTTGCAGCTTGCAAATCTAGAATTTGATATACAAGATCAATTTTTTTTAGACTACTGAATTTGGGAACTTTTAATTCTTTTGCAATTTCTTGTAATTCGGGTAGTTTTTTTTCTTTTAATTGTGAAATTTCAAACATTATGTATGAGAGTTAATTGTCAATTATGATAGCCTTTAGTTAAACTAAAGATCTAAATTTCGAATAATTTTTTGAAGAAGTAATTTATGGTAAATTTAAAAAAGCGATTTTAGTGTAAAACCACCGTTACTTATGCAATTATACAACTTTATTTTTAAATCTTTTATACATGTAATAAAAAAGAAACTATTATTTTTGTCTTAATTATAATTAGAAATGCTTCAAAGAATTCAATCTTTATATTTACTTATCGCTGCTGTTTGTTCAGGAGTTTTATTTTCAACAACTCATCTATTTGTTTTCGATGGGGTAACTGTAGATGTAATTGATTCGCCTGTTTATTTGATTTTGTTTTTAGGATCAGCCTTGCTTTCGATCATTTCTATTTTTCTTTTTAAATCAAGACAGACTCAATTTGTACTGGGTCGTTTGAATATCATATTAAACTTTATTTTACTAGGATTGTTTGTGTTTCGATTACTAAGCTTACCTGGAGGGCCTGCGAACCCTGAGAAAGGTATTGGGCTGCTGATTCCTATTTTTTCTATCGTATTATTGGTCTTAGCCAATAAGGCCATAAAAAAGGATGAGACACTCGTAAAATCAGTGGATCGATTGAGATAAACCTATTATTATTAGTGCGTAAAAAACCTCAGGATTTCCTGAGGTTTTTTTTATGGATTCCTTTTAAACTCTATAACTTCTAGGTTTTGAATTTTTTCTCCTGTAATTTCAAATCTTAGCATGGTTCTTACTTTATGAAATCCGTGGGTGCCAGCTGCTCCTGGATTCATATGTAGTAAATTAAGTTTTTTATCATTAATGACCTTTAAAATGTGCGAGTGTCCACAAATAAATAGGTTAGGAGTATGTATTTTAATTTGATCCCTAACTGCTGGGGCATAGCGACCCGGATAGCCTCCTATGTGAGTTATCCATACTTTAACGCCCTCACATCTAAATTTCAAATGTTCAGGAAATTCTAAGCGTGCTTCTGCATTATCAATGTTTCCATAAACGGCTCTCAATGGCTTCAGTTTTTTAATTGCATCTGTAACCTTAAGATCACCAATGTCTCCGGCATGCCAAACTTCATCTGCCTGTTTTACATATTTAAGGATATCATCTCCAATAAAACTGTGTGTGTCTGAGAGTAATAATATTTTTGTCATTAGAAAATGTTAAAGTGAAAGCGTTTAATGACAAAGTCTATTTATCTTTGCCTGACTAACACAAAAGTATCAAAATAGCTTGAGATATTTTATTGATTTATCTTATAATGGTCGTGCTTATCATGGCTGGCAAATTCAACCCGATGTCGTCACGGTACAATCGGAGCTTAATCATGCGCTAAGTACTGTGCTGAGAGTTCCTTTGGAGTGTATGGGCGCAGGGCGAACAGATACAGGAGTTCATGCCAAACGTATGGTTGCTCATTTTGATTTTGATAAGCAGATAGATCCTATTGATCTTGTCTATAAGCTTAATGTATATCTTCCTAAGGATATTCATGTCAATACGATCAAAGGAGTGCATGCAGATGTACACGCCCGCTTTGATGCCTTGAGTAGAACTTACATTTATGAAATTTCAAAAACAAAGGATGCCTTTAATTATCTAAATGCCCATACTTATGCACTTCCGTTGGACATTGATCTTATGAACCAAGCAGCTAAAATTTTATTTGAGTATACAGATTTTCAATGTTTTTCTAAAGTTAAAACAGATGTCAAAACTTATGATTGTCATATAATGGAAGCTGAGTGGATAGGGAGTAATAACAAGCTTATCTTTAAAATTAAAGCCGACCGTTTCCTTAGAAATATGGTTCGCGCTATTGTAGGGACAATGATTGAGGTTGGCGCCAAAAAAAGGACATTGGAACAGTTTAAAACTATTATTTTGTCAAAAAACAGATCAAACGCGGGAACTTCTGCACCAGCACAAGGCCTTTATTTAACTAATATAGAGTATTCTAAATCAATATATCTCGATGAAAAGCTCTAAAAAAACTGCTTTTGACGCCCCCTTGTTTAAAAGGTTACTGTATTATATTAGACCTTACAGAGGTGTTTTCATACTTTCATTGCTGACTGTCATTGGACTTGCTGTGTTTGGAGCACTTCGCCCCAAAGTTTTACAGCTAGCTATAGACACTAATATTGAGCAAAGATTTGAACCGGGATTTTTAAAATATACTCTACTAATGCTAGGATTGTTGATTTTAGAAGTCACATGTAACCTTCTATTTATTTACTACGCAAGCTGGTTAGGTCAGTCCGTAGTAAGAGATATTCGAGTCAAGTTATTCAAACATATTTTGGGTTTTAAAATGAAATATTTTGACAAATCATCTGTTGGAGTTTTGATAACGCGAACAGTGACCGATATGGAGCGAATTGCTGATATTTTTGGTGAAGGGCTGTTTATGATCTTTAGTGACATACTAAAGATGGGTGTTGTTGGGGCTGTTATGTTTTATATGAATTGGCGACTAAGTGTCATTGTTTTTTGTACGCTTCCGATAGTATTGATTGCTACAAAGATATTTCAGAAATACATGAAAAAGGCTTTTGAAGATGTACGAACTGAAGTTTCAAATTTAAATTCATTTGTGCAAGAGCGCATTACAGGAATGAAAATCGTTCAAATATTTGCTAGAGAAGAAATTGAGTATCAAAACTTTAAAGCTATTAATGCACGTCACAGAAAGGGATGGATTAAAACCGTTTGGTACAACTCTGTTTTTTTTCCAATTGCAGAATTATTGTCGTCCATCACTTTGGGGACGGTCATATGGGTGGGAGGTCTAAATACCGTTCTTGATCAAACAGCCTCAGTAGGAGATTTAACCGCTTTTATCATGATGGTTCCTATGATGTTTAGACCCCTTAACCAGATTGCCAATAAATTTAATACACTACAAATGGGAATGGTCGCTGCCGATAGGGTTTTTAAGGTAATTGATACTACATCGAATATCCAAGACCATGGAGAAGGGACTATTGAAAATATAAAAGGGGACTTGGAGTTTAAGGATGTTAAGTTTTCATATGTGGAAAATGAACCAGTTTTAAAAGGGGTATCCTTTAATGTGTCAGCAGGTGATACAATCGCTATTGTTGGTTCTACTGGGGCGGGAAAGTCTACTATTGTAAATTTATTAAACCGTCTCTATGATATCGATTCAGGGAATATTACAATAGATTCTAAAGATATAAAAAGTATATCTCTTAAGAGTCTAAGACAAAATATTGCCGTAGTGCTTCAAGATGTGTTCTTGTTTGCTGATACGATTTTAAACAATATAACGCTGAACAATCCTGCTATTAGTGAGTTGGAAGTGCAGTCTGCTGCTAAAGAGATTGGTGTGCACGATTTTATAATGAGTTTGCCAAATGGGTATCATTATAACGTAAAAGAACGCGGTGTGATGTTGTCTTCTGGGCAAAGACAATTGATTTCATTTTTAAGAGCCTATGTGACAAACCCCAAAATTTTAATACTTGACGAGGCAACGGCCTCTATAGACTCTTATTCGGAGCAACTCATTCAAAAAGCCACTCAGAAAATCACATATGGACGAACATCCATAGTAATTGCACACCGACTAGCAACGATTCAGAAATCAGATTTGATTATTGTACTAGACGCTGGAGAAATTGTAGAGAAAGGGACTCATAGTGAGTTGCTTACTCTAAAAAATGGGTTCTATAGAAATTTGTATGACGCTCAGTTTTTGACCAAAAAAAGCTAGGTTTATGATAGATCAGCCTTCACTCTTTTAATTAAATCTAGAGTGTCTTTAAAGATAATAAACTCTCCATTGTTTACATAAGATACAAGACCAGTTTCTTCACTAACAACAATTGCTAATGCATCGGTTTTTTCAGAAATACCTATCGCTGCACGGTGCCTTAGTCCAAAATGAGAAGGTATGTTTTTTTCATTATTTACCGGGAGTATAACTCGTGTAGCTTTAATAATATTATTAGAAATGATAATGGCTCCATCGTGAAGAGGACTGTTTTTAAAAAAGATGCTTTCTAAAATTGGCTGCGTTACTGTAATATTCATTTCGTCTCCAGTTTCGACCAAAAAATCTAAATTATTGTTGCGTTCAATTACTATAAGAGCCCCTGTTTTGGTAGCCCCCATTTTAGTACATGCCTTTACAATGACGTCTGTATCTGATGCGCTTCTGCCTTGGGTCTTTAAAAAACTAAATCGCTTCATGAATGAACCGCTTTTACTTAAGTTTGTAGAGCCAATCATTAATAAAAACTTACGGATTTCTGGTTGAAAAACAACAATCAATGCAATAATTCCAACACTCATAAACCCTCCTAATATATTACTAAGCATTCGCATTTGTAAAACATCTACTAATAAGTAAAAAAGGTAAAAAATAACAATCCCAAAAAAGATATTAATGGCAACAGTTCCTTTAATTAGTTTGTAAACATAGTAGAGTAGAAAAGCGACTAGGGTGATGTCGATAATGTCTAATATGTTGAAATTTAATAAGTCTTTAAAGATGTCCAATGGTCCGAAAATTTTAATAAATATAATAAATATAAACTGAATGTTAGTTTTTAAGCGCTCTATGAAGTTTTATACACTCCAACGCTTCTTTAACGTCGTGAACTCTGAGTAATTTTGCTCCTTTTTCAAGTGCGATCATATGTAATGCAGTTGTTCCATTAAGAGCCTGGTCTGCGTTGGTATCTAAGGTTTTGTAAATCATAGATTTTCTAGAGACTCCAGCAAGAATGGGGAGGTTTAGGTTTTTATAAAAATCTAATGATTCTAGTAGTTTAAAGTTTTGTTCTAAAGTTTTTGAAAACCCAAAGCCTAAATCGATTATGATATCTTTTATCTGGTGTTTCTTTGCCAGTTCAATTCGCTCTGTAAAGTAAGAATAAACCTCTTTGATTACATTTGAATAGCTTGTCATTCGCTGCATTGTTTGAGGTGTACCTCGCATGTGCATCAAAATGTATGGGACCCCAAGTTTTCCTACAGTCTCAAACATCAAAGGATCTAACTGTCCGCCTGAAATATCATTCACCATAGCTGCTCCAGCCTGTATTGACATGTTAATTACATTGCTTCTAAAGCTATCTATTGAAATAGGTGTTTCAGGAAAGGCATCATGGATTAAGCGAACAATCGGAATCAGTCGATTTAATTCTTCTGTTTCAGAAACAAAATCCGCACCAGGTTTTGAGCTGTAAGCTCCAATGTCTATAAAATTAGCCCCTTCACTTATCAGTTTTTCTGTCTGAATTAAAATGCTTTTATCATTTTTAAATTTTCCTCCATCATAAAATGAGTCTGGAGTCACATTTAAAATCCCCATCACTTTGGGACTGCTAAGGTCAATAAGTTTGCCGTTACAATTTAAGGTCATAAATACTGATTATTGTTTGTTTTTATCAAGATTTAAACTATAAATCTTGATGTTTCAAATATTTTAAGCGAAATTTACGGAAAATTCGATTTATTTCATGCAAAATACTTCAAAAGAATACGACGCGGTTGTTCAGGTTTGTCAAGACTTGTTTAGTAAAAAAATGAAAGACTATGGATGTGCATGGCGTATTCTTAGATTGCCTTCCCTCACTGACCAAATTTATATAAAAGCGCAACGAATAAGAGGAATACAGCAAAACGCAGTTCAAAAGGTTGACGAAGGTGCTGCAAGTGAGTTTATTGGAATTATTAATTATTGTATAATGGCTCTTATTCAGATAGAAAAAGGAGTTGTAGAACAGCCTGATTTATCATTTGAAGAAGCGGTTTCACAGTATGCAGATAAAATCACTATCACCAAACAACTCATGATGGATAAAAATCATGATTACGGAGAGGCATGGCGTGACATGCGTGTGAGTTCGTTAACAGATTTAATTTTACAAAAACTTCTGCGTGTCAAACAGATTGAAGACAATGCAGGGCATACGCTTGTTAGCGAAGGAATTGATGCTAATTACCAAGATATGATCAATTATGCAGTATTTGCTCTAATACATTTAAACAAATCATAAGATGAAAATACTAGTCCCAATCTCAAGAATTTTTGTAGGAATTTTATTTATAATCTCGGGCTTCATTAAGCTCAATGACCCTCTAGGGTTTTCTTACAAGCTGCAAGAGTATTTTAGCGCGGAGGTTTTAAATCTTCCTTTTTTAGAGCCTTACGCTTTAGCTATTTCTGTTTTGGTAGTGGTTTTTGAAGTAGTTCTTGGGGTGTTTTTATTGATTGGATATAAACCTAAGTTTACGGTTTGGAGTTTATTAATAATGATTGTGTTTTTTACATTTCTAACATTTTATTCAGCTTACTTTGATAAGGTAAAAGACTGTGGTTGTTTTGGAGACGCTTTAAAGTTAACTCCATGGGAAAGCTTTACAAAAGATGTTGTGTTGTTGGTGTTTGTTCTGATTTTATTTTTTGGTAAATCATATATAACACCCGTGTTTAAATCGTTGCCAACTACAGTACTTGCTCTTTTGAGTTTTGTAGCTAGTTTGGCTTTTGGATACCATGTATTGATGCATTTACCTAGTATAGACTTTAGGGCTTATAAAATAGGGGACAGCCTGTTGAAAAATATGAGCACACCAGAAAATGCTCCAAAAGTAGTACAAGAATTTACATGGGTTTTTGATGTTAACGGAGAACAACAAACCGTTGTCACCGACGGCTCTTATCCCGAAGTTAATGGCGACTATGTTAGTGTAGAAACGAAAGTTGTTAAGGAAGGTTACCAGCCATCGATATTAGATTTTTCTATAGAATCTGAGACAGATGACTTAACTAGTACCTTTTTAGCGAAAGACAAGCTTGTTATGATCGTATCTTACAACTTAGAAACTGCAGAAACTAAAGGATTAGAAGCCTTGAAGTTATTTTCTAAAGAAGCTATATCTAAAGGCTATACTGTCATAGGATTAAGCGCGTCAGGAGGAGATGTTAAAGAAGCCGTTAAATCGTCTTATGGGCTTGATTTTGAATTTTATCTTTGCGATGAAAAAGCACTCAAAACTGTAGTGCGCTCCAATCCAGGGGTTTTAATTTTAAGACGTGGAACTGTGGAGCAAAAAGCACATTGGAATGATATTGATAACCTAGATCTTTAATTGATTTGGGGCGCTACTTACTAAAAAAAATACAGCACGCTTTTTGGACTCTCTTAGGAGTGGTTACTGCTATCTTTTTTCTTTTTAACGTATTGCCAGGTGATCCCGCTCAAATGATGCTGGGACAAAATGAAGACCAAGCCCAGTTAGCAATTGTAAAGCAAAAATATGGATTTGACCAACCAGTGGTGACTCAATATTTATATTATCTAAATGATGTTTCGCCTTTGTCTTTTCATTCTAAGGATCCAAAAAATTACACCTTTTTAAAATCTCACGACTACAGTTACCAAGCACTTTTTAATACTTCAAAATCAACCGTTGTTATAAAATACCCTTACTTGAGAACCTCCTTCACTAAACAAGGTAAAAAAGTAAGTCAGATACTAAGCGAAACACTTCCAAATACGATCATACTGGCTGTGGCTTCCATTTGTATTGCGTTAATTATTGGTTTATTTTTTGGTGTAATTTCAGCACTCTATAAGGACCAATGGATCGACAAGTCTATTTTAGTAGTGAGTACTTTGGGAATGAGTTTGCCTTCTTTTTTTAGCGCTATACTTGCTGCTTGGATATTTGGTTTTTTATGGCACGAATATACGGGCTTAGAAATGACGGGGAGCCTGTATGAATTAGATGATTTTGGAGAGGCCAATGTTTTAAAAATAAAAAACTTAATATTACCTGCTGTGGTTCTAGGTATTCGTCCTTTGGCAGTGGTTACTCAATTGATGCGTAACTCCTTGTTAGAAGTTTTTAATCAAGACTATATACGCACGGCAAGAGCCAAAGGATTGACTCCGTTTCAAGTGATCACAAAGCATGCCATGAAAAATGCCTTAAACCCAGTAGTTACAGCTATTTCGGGTTGGTTTGCGTCTTTACTGGCAGGTGCTGTTTTTGTGGAATATATATTTTCGTGGAACGGATTAGGAAAGGAAATCGTAAATGCATTAAATACCCTAGATTTGCCAGTAATTATGGGGGCTGTTTTAATAATTGCCCTTACTTTTGTAATCATAAACATTTTAGTTGATATTATTTACACGTATTTGGATCCAAAAATTAAAATTAACGCTTAATAAAAATTAAAATATGAAACATATTCTAGTATTTACTCTTTTTATTACTACAGTTTTGAGTTGTCAAAACAGAAATGAAACTCAGTTTTCATTAGAAGCGTTAAATGATAAGTTAATTAATTTGCAAGGAGATTCAGTGTCATTCAAATCCATTTTAGAAAAACACAAAGGAAGTGCCGTTTTTGTGGACGTATGGGCCTCTTGGTGTAAAGATTGTCTAAAAGGCTTACCTGGAGTAAAAAAACTACAGGAAACACACCAAGAAATTGACTTTGTTTTCTTGTCACTGGACAAGTCTCAAGTTGCTTGGAAAAAGGGAATCGATCGATTAAAGATCTCAGGGGAACATTACTTCATGCAATCTGGCTGGAAAGGAGCTTTGGGCACGTTTTTAGGATTAGATTGGATTCCACGTTACTTGATTATTGACAAAGATGGAGGGATTAAGGTATTTAACGCAATTGAAACAACCGATAAAAAACTTTTAAATAATTTAAAATGAGAAAACAAATTGTAGCAGGAAATTGGAAAATGAATAACGACTATGTCGATTCAGAACTTTTAGTTTCTAAACTTTTAGAGCAGCACACCCATTCACAAACAGAGGTTATCATAGCACCTCCTTTTACAAGTCTGTTATCCTCTTCAAACTCACTAAAAGGAAGCCAGATTACTGTTGCGGCTCAAAACATGCATTATGCTGAAAATGGTGCCTACACAGGAGAGGTGAGTGCGGCGATGCTTAAAGGTGTTGGTGTTCAGACAGTCATCTTAGGACACAGTGAGCGTCGTGCTTATTTTGGTGAAACAGATGCACTTTTAGCAAAAAAAGTAGATGCTGCGTTACAGCACAACATACGTGTTATTTTTTGCTTTGGTGAGGAATTAGCTGATCGTAAATCTGGAAATGAGGAAGCAATCGTGGAAGGTCAAATTAAGAATGCATTATTCCATTTACCAGCTTCAGCTTGGGAACAAATTGTCTTAGCTTATGAGCCAGTATGGGCCATTGGAACTGGAGAAACAGCTTCGCCAGAACAAGCACAGGATATGCATAATTTTATACGTCAAACGATTGCAAATAAATACTCTTCAGGTTTAGCAGCTGAGGTCTCAATTCTTTATGGAGGAAGTGTAAAACCAGCAAATGCAAAAGAGATTTTTTCAAAAGCAGATGTTGATGGAGGATTAATTGGAGGAGCTGCATTGGATGTGACTCAATTTACAGCCATCATAAACGCATTTTAAATTTGGCAGACTCTATCTACATCGGATATACTTTTAAAGTTGAACCCGTTCAGCCAGGTACCGAAATTTTAATCGCGGAGTTAGGTTATGCGGGTTTTGAAAGTTTCGTAGAAACGCCTGATGGGGTTATTGCTTACATTCAAGAGGGGGGGCATTCAGAGTCTATTTTAGAGTCAATTTATATTTTAAGTTCTGAAGAATTTAAAATTACTTTTACCTTTGAGACCATTGCGCAAACTAATTGGAATGCAGAGTGGGAAAAAAACTTTAACCCTATAGTGGTCGGAGATCAATGCGCTATTCGTGCCCCATTTCACGAACCTTTTGAAGTTAAATATGATATTATAATCGAACCCAAAATGAGTTTTGGGACTGGTCATCATGAAACAACACATATGATGATTGAGCATATTTTAGCATCTGATTTCACCAATAAGTCTGTTTTAGACATGGGATGTGGTACCGGAATTCTCGCTATTTTGGCTATGAAAAAAGGAGCTCCAAAAGTAGAAGCGATAGATATCGACAACTGGTGCTATTTAAATAGTTTAGAAAACATCTCCAGAAATGATTGTAATCAGATTATTGTTTTAGAAGGAGATGCCTCTTTACTTGAAGGCAAACAATATGATGTAATTATAGCAAATATCAATCGGAATATATTATTAAATGACTTAAGTACTTATGTAGCTTGTTTAAATAAAAATTCTTCCCTATTTTTAAGTGGGTTTTATAATTCCGACTGCGCGCTTATTGAAGCAAGTTGTCAAAAATTAGGTCTTAAGCTCGAAACAAAACGTACTCGAAACAATTGGGTAGCTTTAAAATTCGTGAATTAATTATGAGTACAAAAGAAAAAATCAGTGAACAGTTTGATACATTAACTGAAGAAGGGCACTTAAATGAAATCGTTCTTTTTAATGATGATGTAAATACTTTTGATCATGTAATCGATTCACTAGTCGCTATTTGTAGTCATTCTCATGAGCAGGCCGAGCAATGTGCACTTCTAGTTCATTACAAGGGTAAATGTACAGTAAAAACGGGTGTGTACGATGAGCTAGATCCTTTGTGTAGTAAGTTGTTACAGCTTGGGTTGAGTGCTGAAATCACTTAAGGATTAACTATTTTAATTTCACTACTTCATCTTGGGAAGATTGATCGAAATTGCTTTTAAGTGCAATTTATTTGTTCCATTTTCAATACTATAGTGTTGACGGGCATATAGATTCTGATAAACTTAATTCGGTTTTTTTGATAGCTGCAAATCCACCAGCAATATCAATCACATTATGAAATCTATTTGCTTTTAGGATCGATGCTGCAATCACAGAACGATACCCTCCTGCACAATGAATATAATACGTTTTCTGTGTGTCTATCTGATCTAATCTATGATTAATTTGGTCTAAAGATAAGTGTTGCAAGCCGTCTAGCTTTAAATGCATGGTATCATATTCCCCTTTCTTTCGAACATCCAAAACTGAAAGCGTTTGTTTTTTAGTACGTTGCTCAAACTCTAATGAAGAGATAGAAGTTAGTTTGTCACTTATTTTTCCTGCAGCGATCCAAGCTTCCATACCGCCTTCTAGATACCCAAGAGCGTAGTCATACCCAACACGAGCTAAGCGTGTAACAGCCTCTTCGGATTTGCCTTCAGGAACTACCAAAAGTATAGGTTGTTTGATGTCACTTATTAGCGCGCCTACCCAAGGCGCAAATCCGCCATTAAGTCCAATGAAAAGAGAACCGGGAATATGACTATCTATGAAGTCTTTTTGGGTCCGAACATCCAATACAAGAATATTTTCTTTTACTGCATGAGATTCAAATTCAGATACTGAAAGGGGGATGTTACCTTTTTTTAGGACTTCCTCTAATTCAGAATATCCCGATTGATTCAATTTTGCGTTTTTGGAAAAATATTGAGGCGCTTTGCCGATCCCATTTAAGACTTCTTTTACAAACTCGTCTTTAGTCATGTTTGCACGCAAGGCGTAGTTGGTTTTTTTTTGATTCCCTACTGTGCCTACTGTTTCTTTACTCAAATTTTTTCCACAAGCGGATCCTGCTCCGTGAGCAGGGTATACAACTATAGAATCGTCTAAGGGCATAATTTTGGTGCGTAAAGATTTAAATAGCATTCCCGCCAAATCTTTTTCTGTAAGGTCAGACTTAATAGCTAAGTCTGGTCTTCCTACATCGCCAAGAAACAGTGTGTCACCCGTGAATATAGCATGATTTTTGCCGTTTTTATCAATGAGTAAATAAGTTACAGACTCTAACGTATGCCCAGGGGTATGCAATGCTTTTAATGTGATGTTTCCAATTTTAAATTCTTCATTGTCGGATGCATTATAACAATCAAAAACAGTGTTTGCGTTAGGACCATACACAATGGTCGCGCCAGTTTTTTTTGCTAAATCTAAATGTCCGGATACAAAATCAGCATGAATATGTGTTTCAAAAACAAACTTAATCACAGCATTGTTAGCCTTTGCTTTATCTACATATTGTTGAGTTTCTCTTAAGGGGTCTATAATGGCAACCTCTCCATTAGATTCGATATAGTAGGCGCCTTGAGCCAAACAGCTTGTGTAGATTTGTTCGATTTTCATGACAGAATATTATTATTGTATACAGACAAAAGTAAGTTTTTTGAAATTGATGCTATATTCTTTTGATAAAAAGATTATTACCTTATATTTGCACCCTCAAAATGGCCTTGTAGCATAACTGAATAGTGCACTTGATTACGGCTCAAGAGGTTACAGGTTTGAATCCTGTCAAGGTCACAAAGGGAATTACAGAAATGTAGTTCCTTTTTTATTTATTGTACACTTTATACTGCTTTGTCTAACTCTTTATCTGAATATCTGCTCAAGGAATCAATTATTTCTATTTCAAACTTTCTTGGCATTTCGTCAGATGCATCTTCAACTTGTTTTAATCTAGGAATCACATATTGAATCCCTATTTGAATCAGCTTTAACTATTATTTACGGGTATGTTTTAGGATTTAAATTTATAGCATTAAAAGTGTCTGAAATCCTCAACAAAGTTTGAACTTTCGTAAGCTTGGGTCACAAAAGGAATTACAGAAATGTAGTTCCTTTTTTTGTTTAAACCATACGGTCAATTTTCTTATATTTGGGCAAGCTCGTACCGTTAAAATCAGACTCTAGCGTTTAAAACTATTAAATAATAACTGCCATTTTTTATTTTTCTATGAATTCACTAAAATCATACATTCAGGATGTGCCTAATTTTCCAAAAGAGGGCATTCACTTTAAGGATATTACATCTCTACTACAGAGTCCAGAAGGGGTTGCTGAATGTTTGGAATTGTTACTATCTCAGTTGCTAACGAAAAAGGTAGATAAGGTAGTGGCTATAGAGGCACGTGGTTTTTTCTTTGGGATGTTGTTAGCACAAGCGCTTAAAGTTCCTTTTATACCTGTTCGAAAATCTGGAAAACTACCCCGAAAGGTGGTTTCACAGTCTTATGATTTAGAATATGGTTCTGATGTATTAGAAATGCATAAAGACGCCATCCAAAAAGGAGATAAGGTTCTTATTCACGACGATGTATTGGCTACTGGAGGAACTGCCGAAGCGGTTTGTAAAATGATAGAATCAGCAGGAGGCCAAATTGTGCAATGTAATTTTATCATGAAAATTGACTTTCTTCAAGGGGTTAAAAAAATTGCAGCACACCCCGTTTTTGCAGCAGTAAGCTACTAGTCCAGTGCTTTTTTAGTGACATACAGTCGCCAGCCAAACAAAGCCATTTGTAATTTAGTTGCTTTAGAGAGATCTACTTGTTTTTTTGTTAAGCTAGGAAGTAGCATCTTATTAACTTTTGCCAGGACCTTAAAAAATATTTGTGAGTTCATTGTTCAAAAATAGAAATTCTTCATATAAATATAAGCAAATTTAATATCTTAGATTTATCTTCGTAAAAAAATAGAATATGGATGTTGTTTTGATGTTGTTGGGGTTTGGGAACCTTGTTGTCGGAGGTGACTTCTTGGTGCGTGCTTCTGTAGCTTTATCGCTTAAGCTCAATGTTTCTAAAATGGTTATTGGGTTGACTGTTGTCTCCTTCGCTACCTCGCTTCCAGAGCTATTAGTAAGCTTAAATGCCGCTTTAAATGGGTCTCCTTCTATTGCAATTAATAACGTGGTTGGTTCTAATATAGCTAATATAGGATTGGTTCTCGGGATTACTGCCTTGATAGGAACAATCTATGTAGATAAAACATTTTATAGGTTTCATTGGCCTGTTCTAATGTTATTTTCAATGCTGTTTTATTATTTTTTATCTAATGACAATCAACTCTCGGCTGTTGAAGGTGCTATTTTATTTACAGGATTAATTATTTTTATCATTTTGGTTTTAAGAAAATCTAATGGCTCTGAGCCTGATGATTCCATAGATGAATTAACAGTGATCTCAAATTTTAAAATAGGAATTTGGCTGCTAATAGGGGCTATTGCCTTGTATTTTGGTTCGGATTGGCTTGTCAAAGGTGCCGTTGTAATCGCTCAAGAAATAGGGGTAAGCGAAGCAGTAATTTCGGTGTCTATTATTGCCGTTGGCACAAGCGTTCCTGAACTTGCAGCTTCAGTTATGGCCATAGTTCGAAATGAAAAAGCAATTTCTTTAGGTAATTTAATTGGCTCAAATATATTTAATATAGGATCTGTACTAGGATTAACAGCCATGATTAAGCCAATTATTGTTGAAGATCCTTTAATTATTTCTAGGGACTTAATTTGGATGTTGGTCTTTGCAGCAGTTTTACTGCCATTGGCATTGCTGTTGAAACGACATGAAATTAAAAAAACAGAAGGCTTTACCTTGGTTTTTATTTATGGACTATTTTTGTACTTAGTGTTTACTTACTAAAAAAAGATTAATTTTAATAAAATAATCGTTTCTAAACTATACTATAAAATGATGAATACTTACGAATGTAAACAATGTGGAATGGCTGTGAAGGCTACGTGTGGTAACTGTGATATTCCTTTAGAAAATGGAATGATAGACCTTGCTGATGGTTCGCAAGTACAGGTTTCCAAATGTCCAGAATGTGAGGGGAAGATTAAGTCACCAATGTGTTGTGGAGATGATATGAGTTGTAATTTATAGTACTTTTTTAGGTGGCACTCAATCGTAAAACACAAGGGCTCATACGTAAATCCCATCGTTACTTAGGCTTATTTTTAGGGCTTCAGTTTATCTTTTGGACGGTCAGCGGATTGTACTTTAGTTGGACAGATATTGATGCTATTCACGGAGACGACTATAGAATTCAACCTCCTAGTAATGGTTTTGAGGATTTGTTAATTTCTGACTCTCTTTTTTCTCAACTAACTATTTCCAAAATTGCACTTAGGGATTTAAAAGGAATCCCTCATTTTTGGATCAATGATTCTGAGTTATACAATGCAAGTTCTGGAGAAAAACGTCAAGGAATTTCACAAGAAGAAGCGCTTTATGTTGCAGATCAAAACATGATTCCTGAACTTATTTATAAATCTGTTGAGTTAATCGTGTCTTCAGATGCGCATCACGAATATAGAGGGAGACCACTCCCTGCATATGCAATAAATTACAAACATCCAGAGGCAATTACAGCTTATATTTCATATGCAGACGGCGGTTTTCAAACCGTTCGCCATAGAGATTGGAGATGGTTTGATTTTTTATGGATGACTCATACTATGGATTACCAGTCTAGAGATAACTTTAACACCACTCTTTTAAGAGTGTTTTCACTGCTTGGACTTATAACTGTACTGAGTGGGTTTGTACTGTTTGTTGTTTCTTCGCCAACAATTAGAAAACTTAAGGGAAAGTTATTTTAACTTTTTGTATTAAATGAACTTTCACTTAGTTTATTATGTAATTACTTAACGCTTCTAAGCCTGTGACGGTGGCTGAGGCTGGAAAGTCAAGTCCACCACCAGTTTGAGCGATTAGAGCAATTATTTCGGTAGCTAACTCAAACCCTTGGCTGCTTTCTGCACGAAGAAGACCAACGTTAGCTCCATAGTAATAACGAACAGATAAAACATTTTGTGGTTCAATAATATTTAAAGCTTGACTAAACCCAAAAATTGTAATTGTGCCAGTTACAGACAAATTAAAGCTTAGTGTGCCTTCATAGACATTTGTATAAGTTGTTCCGTTAACTAATTTTGTGTCGTATAAATTTTCTTTTATAGTCGAGAGTTCGTAAGAGATATTTAAGGGAATTGCAGAACCTTGAATGTCAATAGTATCGGAAAACGCACCACTAACACTTGAAAGGATTGCTCCGTTTGCTGCTTCTAAATCAAGCAATATAAGATCAGTAATTTCAGGGGTTTGCTCAAGATCAAAATCTAGTGGGAGGTCTAAAGTTCCATTGTACTTCAAAATTGTATTAGTTGAAGATAAGCTACCACTTGTTAGAATACTGTTCATGCTGCCATCTGCACCCATTCCATCGTTAGCATCAAGTGTGTATGAAGTCGCTGATGTTGAGGCCACATATAATGAATCAATAGAAGAGAAGTCCATTTCAGGGAGGTCAGCACTGCTACTGTCTACGTTGTATATCCAATAATTATCCTGCGAATTTGGGTTGAAATCTGATGCAGTCAAAATAGGGGTATTACTCCCATTATCACTTCCATTATCATCGCTAGAGCAGCTAATAAAAATGAACATAAATAAAAATAAATATAAGTATTTCATGGTTGTATTTTTTTTGTAGCTAATATAGTATAATTTGATTTGTAAATTTCATTGGCTTAAAGGGAGTGCTATTTATAATATTTTAGATTTTAACAAAAAAAAACCCACTCAAAGAGTGGGTTTCGAATCATCAAGTGAAACGATATATTATTTTTTATTTATTTCTTGTATGTATTTGTTAAGCGCCATAGTCATTGAAGGCATTTCTGTGGTTGGCGCTGCAACATCAACTCGAAGTCCTTTGTTTTCAACAGCTTTAACAGTCGTATTTCCAAAAACAGCAATACGGGTGTCATTTTGCTTGAAATCTGGAAAATTATGAAATAAAGAGTCAATTCCAGAAGGACTAAAAAACACTAGAATATCATAATAGACATTAGCTAAGTCAGATAAATCACTAATAACTGTTTTGTAAAAAACGGCCTGTTTCCATTGGATACCTAGCTCGTCAAGTGCAGCAGGTACTGAAGCTTTAAGTTTGTCTGAAGAAGGTAATAAAAACTTTTCATTTTTATATTTATTTATCAATGGAGCTAAGTCCGAAAAGTTACGCTTTCCAACATAAATTTTTCGTTTACGGTATACTACATATTTTTGTAGGTAGTAAGCCACAGCTTCTGACTGACAAAAATATTTCATAGAGTCGGGCACCTTAAAACGCATTTCATCTGCAATTCTAAAGAAGTGATCTACAGCATTTCTACTCGTTAAAATAACAGCAGAGTAAATGGAAAAATCTACTTTTTGTAATCTGATTTCTTTTGCGGTAACCCCTTCAACATGAATAAACGGGCGAAAATCAATCTTTACTTTTTGCTTTTCCTCTAAGTCAAAGTAAGGTGAGTTTTCTATTTTAGGTTCTGGTTGAGATACTAAAATGGTTTTTATTTTCATAGATCAATTACTCTAAAATGTTAATTTATATCGTACGAAAATAGCTTACATAAAATCACGTAAGGACCAATTTCGAGAGTGCAAAGATACAAAATAAAATAAAAGAAATTATTGATAAGAAGTTTTTGATAGGATTTGATCGATTTAAATAAGCCAATTATGATAATTAGGACCGAAATGGTCAGGATTATGACTAATAACGAGCCATGTCCTGGGAAACTAAAAATCAATAAAGCATTTAAAGGAAGTAGCAAAACGCCTAAAAAGTTTAGAATACTTACTTGTTGAAATACATAGCTATGTGATAGTTTCTCAATTTCAAAAAGGTATCCAATTCCTAACTCTAGTAGTATTTTTGCCAGAAAACTAAGCCCCAGAATTGCAACTAGTTTTATAAATTCATTATGAGTTAAGTCAGCCATGGATTTATAGTAATTGTAAGCGAGAATTATTGTGAGTACGGCATTAGTACAGAAGTTTATAAATAATAGCACATCAAAAGGGTCAAAAAACCGATGGTCTTTAAAGTGAATTCTTAAGTAATTAGAGTTGCCAATTAGCCTCAGAAAGTCCATAAACCGGTTAGGGTTCAAAAGCTTAGCGCTTACAATTATTGTAAGACTCACTATAATAATAGTTGTATACCAGTCGTTATTTAGTACCTCTCTAAGCATATTCAAAGTTATGAAGAATATTTATAAAATGAGTCCGCAAAAAATAACTTACTTTTGTCAAAATTTTCTACTGAATGCAAGATGCTATAGTCATCATACCAACTTATAATGAGATTGAAAATATCGAGGCAATCATAGATGCTGTTTTTTCACAGTACAGTGAGGTCCATATTTTGGTGGTTGATGATAATTCACCAGACCAGACAGCTCAAAAGGTAGAAGCCTGTCAGCCTAGATATCTAGAGCAACTTTTTTTACTTAAACGACAAGGTAAACAAGGATTAGGAACTGCTTATGTAGACGGCTTTAAATGGTGCTTGGAACGAGACTATGAATTTGTATTTGAAATGGATGCAGATCTTTCTCACGACCCAAAGGATCTTAAACGACTTTACGAAGTCTGTAAAGACCAACATATTGATCTTGCTATTGGCTCAAGGTACATAAAAGGGGTTAATGTTGTAAATTGGCCTTTGTCTAGGGTTCTGCTTTCCTATGGAGCGTCTTTGTATGTAAGGCTAATTACAGGAATGAATATTCTTGACCCTACGGCAGGATTTGTCTGTTATAAACGGGCTGTTTTAGAAGCAATTAATTTAGATGAAATTAAATTTGTTGGCTATGCTTTTCAAATTGAAATGAAATATAATACTCATAAGAAAAAGTTTAATATCAAAGAAATCCCCATTATCTTTACCGACAGACTCTACGGAGTTTCAAAGCTTAGCAAAGGGATAATTAAAGAAGCGGTTTTTGGAGTCATTCAAATGCGATTAAAAACAATTTTAGGAAAGCGATAAATGCACATAAAATCTATACTCATAAAAAATGCTCGTATTGTCAATGAAGGAACTATCGTTCTTGGTGATGTGTTAATTGAGGATCAATATATTAAAGAAATTGCGAGCTCCATTAGTGTAAAGAATTCTAATGTCACTGTTATTGATGCTGAAAATAATTTCCTCTTACCAGGAGTTATTGACGATCAAGTTCATTTTAGGGAGCCTGGTCTCACTCATAAAGCGACTATTGAAACAGAATCGAGAGCAGCTATTGCAGGAGGAATTACATCATTCATAGAAATGCCAAATACCACTCCTCAAGCAACGACCATTGATAAATTGGAGGATAAATTTCAGATTGCTGCCAAAACATCGTCTGCAAATTATTCATTTATGTTTGGAGGAACCAATGACAACCTAAATGAAATCTTAAAAGTAGACCCTCAAAAAGTAGCTGGTCTTAAACTTTTTTTAGGCTCCTCAACTGGAAATATGCTAGTTGATAATCCTGAAGTTTTAGAAAAAATTTTTAATAGTACCGACTTATTAATTTCGGTTCATTGCGAAGATGAAGATACTATTAAACAAAATACAGCTCGTTATCTAGAAACTTATGGAGAAGACATTCCTATTAAATGTCATCCAGAAATTAGAAGTGCGGAAGCCTGTTATATTTCATCTTCAAAAGCAATTGCTTTAGCCAAAAAAACGGGCGCACGTTTACATGTATTCCATCTTACTACAGCAAAAGAAATGGCTTTATTTTCTAATAAAAAACCTTTAAAAGACAAGAAAATAACGGCAGAGGTTTGTGTTCATCACTTGTGGTTTTCGGATGCAGATTATGAGAAAAAAGGAACACTTATAAAATGGAATCCAGCAGTAAAATCGTCCAAGGATAGAGACGCATTATGGGAGGCTCTTTTAAACGATAAAATTGATGTTATAGCAACAGACCACGCCCCTCATACCCTTGAAGAGAAGTCAAATAATTATATGAACGCACCCTCTGGAGGTCCCTTGGTTCAACATGCTTTAGTTGCAATGATGGAAGCCTATCATAAAGGCAAAATATCTGTTGAAAAAATGGTGGAGAAAATGTGTCATAATCCAGCTATTTTGTTTCAAATTGAAAAAAGAGGTTACATTAAAGAAGGGTATTTTGCAGATTTAGTCTTAGTTAACCCAAATAATCCATGGACCGTTAATAAAGATAATATACTTTATAAGTGTGGTTGGTCTCCTTTTGAAGGTTCCACTTTTAAGTCAAGAGTAACCCACACCATTTTAAATGGTGCTATAGTCTATGAGAATGCTAACTTTACTAATGTCAACGCAGCGATGCGACTAACATTTAACAGATGAGGAAAATAGCAGTATTATTTAGTATCTTAATTTTTATGTCCTGTGGAAATTCCACCGTAAAAAAACCAGCTAATTTGATTTCAGAAGATCAAATGGTAGAGATACTTTTTGATGTGATTTTAATTAATTCCGCAAAGGGAGTAAATAAACAGCTGCTACAAAATAATATTGAAAACCCACTAAACTATATTTACAGGACCTATGGAATAGATAGTCTGCAGTTTACAGAAAGTAATACTTATTACACATATCATACCGACCAATATAATTCAATTTATGAAAAAGTAGAGTCTAAATTAGATAAAGAGAAGGTAGCTTACCAAGCTATTATCGATAATAAAATACGAATCAAAGATTCAATTAAAAAGGCTCAACAAAATCAAATCGACACTACTAAAATAGCTCGTGATAAAAAAAGGTATGTTAAGAAGCCCTCACTTCCTTTAAGTAAATTTGACTCACTTCGGAAATAGTTTTTGAAATAGGTGTGAATTTGAATTTCTTTTCTGCGTTTAAAAATTTCTCAGAGCTATAATAGTTCTTACTGTTTAAAGTCCGGCACATGTTTCTTGTTAAAAGCCTTTTCTTACCTATAATAATATAGGCAAGCCAATCTAAGCGCCATGCCATTGAAAGCATCCAGTTTTTGGCTGTCTTTTTTGGAGGTTTTACTCCCAATGCATTTGATAATGTTTTGGTGAAATCTCCAAATGTAAGCGTATCGCTAACAAGAATATACCGTTCATTTGTATGGTTACTATTCATTAGTAAAACCATGCTTTTAACCACATCATTTACTCCTACATAGCCTGTGACCCCCTCTGTCTTATACCTTAATCCTTTATGAATAACCTTAAACAGGAGTCCGCTACCAGAATTAAAAAATCCAGCTCCTAAAATCACCCCAGGATTCACAATTACACTAGGTACTCCTTCTTGGATTCCACGCCAAACTTCCATTTCAGCATTGTGTTTTGTAATAGCATAAACATTTTGTATATCCTCAGACTTCCAAGTGGTCTCTTCGGTTATTTTATGCGGGTCAACTCCCATAGTCGCTACGGAACTCACGTAGCACAATTTTTGTATTGAATGGATAATACATAGGTTTACAATATTGGCGGTTCCTTCCGTGTTTGTTTTGTTTAATTGAGTAAAATCTTTAGGTGCAAAAGAAATTAAAGCGGCACAATGATACACGTGGCTAACATCCTCAAACGCTGCATTTAGTCTTGGTACGTCATTTAAATCTGCTTGAACCCATTCAATTTTTTTAAATTGAGTGTCGATATTGTTTGAGTAATAAGAGAAAATAGTCTTAACTTTTTCAATGCTTTCAGTGCGTCGGTACAAGGCCCGAATGTTTTGATCTGCTTTGGTGAGTTCAAACAATAAGTGGCTCCCTACTAACCCAGTACCTCCAGTAACTAATATCATAGCACTAAATTACTATTTTTTCTTTTCTCATCGCTTATGAATCTGTTATCTTTGTCTTAATTAAAAACACTAAAATGGCCAGTAATTTTATAGAAGTTTTGCGTTGGAGAGGAATGATTCATGACGTCATGCCGGGTGCAGAAGCACATTTATTAGAAAAAATGAGAAGCGCTTACATAGGTTTTGATCCCACAGCCGACTCTTTGCATATTGGAAATTTGGTGCCTATTATGTTGTTGGCGCATTATCAAAAATGTGGTCATAAACCCTTTGCTTTGGTTGGCGGTGCCACAGGAATGATTGGTGATCCCTCTGGAAAATCTACTGAACGTAATTTTTTAGACGAAAAAACACTACGTCACAACCAGGAGTCGATCAAAAAACAATTGGCTCATTTTTTAGATTTTGATAACGGCGAAAGGAATGCTGCCGTCCTAGTAAATAATTATGACTGGATGAAAGACTTTTCTTTTCTAGACTTTATTAGAGATGTTGGTAAGCACATTACTGTTAATTATATGATGGCCAAAGATTCTGTTAAAAACAGGATTTCAGCGGAAAGCTCTGACGGAATGAGTTTTACCGAATTTACCTATCAACTCGTTCAAGGGTATGATTTCCTTCATTTGTTCAAAGCTCATGACTGTACCATTCAAATGGGTGGTAGTGATCAATGGGGCAATATTACCACGGGGACTGAACTTATTAGACGTGTAGGTAATGGAAAAGGGTTTGCTATAACCTGTCCATTAATTACTAAATCAGACGGGTCTAAGTTTGGTAAAAGTGAAGGGGGTAATGTGTGGCTAGACGCCAAGCGAACCTCCCCTTATAAGTTTTATCAATATTGGTTAAATTCAAGCGATGATGATGCAGATAAATACATTAGAATATTTACGTTTCTTGATGAGCAACAGGTAAAGGCACTCACAGAATCACACAAAGAACAACCGCACTTACGCTTACTTCAAAAGCGTTTAGCTCAAGAAATCACTACGATGGTTCACAGCCAAGCCGATTTTGAAAATGCTGAAAAGGCCTCTACTATATTATATAGTAAGTCCTTTAAAGCTGATATTCAAACCTTAGACGAAGCCACTTTTTTAGATGTTTTTGAAGGGGTGCCTACTGCTGAGGTGTCAAAGGAGTTGTTAGATGCTGGGCTAGATATGATTGCGGCACTTTCAGCAGAAACAAAATTCTTGGGGTCTAATGGAGAAGCACGACGCGCGTTAAAAGAGAATTCAATTTCAGTAAATAAAGAAAAAGTAGGGGAGGACTATAAAATCTCAACGACCGATTTGATTAACAATACCTATGTGATTATCAATCGTGGTAAGCGCAGTACGTTTATAATACGAGTGGTTTAAAGCACCATCAAGTTGCAGCCTCTGATATCCGACTCATCGAATCTGCCTAAGATTTCAAACGTCCCGTTGCTGTGAATTTTTCCTAAATCTTGAGTGGCAATAAAGGCACACGAATTTATGTTTGCCAAGTCAATTATATTAACACCACCCGATTTTCCAATGGGCTGAATGCTCAAAGCATCTTCCGGATCTCTTGTCAAAATTTTCATCCAAGCTGGTGCCTTAAATATTCCATCTCCTTTGGAATAGGCTTGAGATAATAACTCTGTCATCCCGTATTCACTATGAATCTTATCAACTCCAAATCCATGTTTTAAAATAGTATGTAGTTCTGATTTTACAAGCTCTTTACGTTGACCTTTCATACCACCTGTTTCCATAACAGTGGTATGTTTTAGCTTAAATGAATGCGCTTCAATCAAATCTAATAAAGCATAAGAAACGCCTATAAGCAAGGTTTTTTGCCTTTTAGCCTCTAGTTTTAGTAAGGTGTTTTTTAAGGCCTCCAAATCATGCAAATAAAAGCCGCTTTCAGGCTGGTTTGATTGTGTAATCATGTCATTTGCCATATACACTAATGACGAGCCCTCACGCTCTAAATAGGAAGGCAATAGCGCCAAGACTGTATACTCTTCAATCGCTCCATAAAACGATTTAAATCCGCGTCTAAAGCTTTGTTTGTATATTTCTAAGTCACTCACAAAATGCTTACTAACAATACTACCAGTAGTTCCGCTGCTTGTAAAGGTAGCATCTGCAGATTTAATATTAGACACGATTGTGTGACTCTTAAAAAATTGAATCGGTAAAAAAGGAATTTGTTGCACTCTCTTCACCTCGCTGGGGTGTTTGTACAGTAAGTCGCAAAACGAACGATATACAGAGTTATGTTCAAATTGATGTTTAAAAACAGCTAAAGCCGCCGCGTTAAAACTGGCTTCGGATGTGATGTTAAAAATTAAATCTTTGCTAACCATATCACTTAAATTCCACTACAAAAGTAGTTAAAAGTAAAAAGAGCGTTGCCTTATGGCAACGCTCTTTTTAAGTATTTTAAAATGGATTACTGAACAATCAATTTTTTAGTAGTTGTAGCAGATCCTTGTGTTAACTTAACAATATAAACACCTGTATTAAGCGTTGATATATCTAAGCGACCACTTGCAACAGCTGCATTGATAACTTGCTTTCCAAGTATGTCATATACGTTAACTTGTATGGTTTCAGACTCGGTTGATGAGATGTTTACATAACCAACATTACTTGGGTTAGGGTATATGCTGAAATCTGTATTAATAGACATAGAGTTAGTCGATAATGTTTCATTAAACGTTTGTGCGATATTTAAATTATCCACGAGAATACTTTCGTTTACAGATGAATCAGATTGTCTTAAGCCAAATTGTGTGATTGTTGTTCCAGGATCAGTTTCATCATTCCCAGAAATTGACGTATCAGATTCTGAACTAGCATCAATCCACAATTGAGAAATATTTGTGTCTTGATCAAACTTAACAGTAGCCCTGTAGGTATTTCCAAAGCTTAAGTCAGAAGCCCATACCGTGTCAGCTGTACTTCCTATCGTTGAAATTCCGACTGTAAAATCATTTCCTTCAGTATTTGCATTTACAATGTCGAGCCTTCCACGGTAGTTATAGCCATCATCCTTCAGTACCGAAAAATATTCATAGTCCCCTCCACTAATTGCTTCAGCGGCATTAACTGTAAAATCAAAAGCGTAATATATAGAGCCAACAACAGAGTTAAATGCGACACTAGCATCCTCAGACGGAGTACCGTGTTGAACTAATGCTTGTCCATCAGATACAATTAAGTCTCCTTCTGTCCCAGAAAAAGTACTCCAACTAGAAGCAGATATTAATGAACCATTGCTATAGCTGAAGTTATCGTTAAAAGGGAGTTCTATTGCAGGATTACAATTCGGGCTGCTTATGCTTCTTGTCAAGTCGCAAGAACTGTTCGACGAATCGCCATTAAAAGTTACAACAAAATCTGTCCCTTCGTTAACTCCACTCACAATTATAGTTCCTTCACTTACCGTAGAAGGATCATCTCCAGTAATAATTCCAGTCTCGCCAGTACCAATGATATAAGTAGTTGTACCCCCACCAGTAAAAGTAAGAGTTGTGGTGTATGTATCTGTGTCTTCAGCTGTAGTACTGTCACAAGTAGACGTAATAGTTCCTACTTGTAAATCACAAGGAAATAGTACAGAAAAGCTAACTGTTTGACTAATTTCGGGTGTTATAGGCTGGTGGTCATTATTTACTAAAGTCATTACAACGGTATGTGATCCACCATCAACAACATTTACTGTCTCGTCCGCAGTATCATATTTCATAGGTTGATCTACACCATCTAAGGACCAGTGGATGTGGCCGTCACCAGTTCCACCATTTGCCGGAGTCGCATCGACTTCAAAATTGGCTACACTTACAGACAGCGTTACAGCTGTTGTTCCTGAAGCGAATTCTTGTCCATTGCTAGGGTTGTTAATTGACAATACCGGGCCGCTAGCACAGCCAGCATAGGTTCCGATGTCTGACCAACCAGTATCAATCGCGCCAACCAACCATTCAGAGTCTTCAGCATTGGTTCCAAATGATCCTAAAGGAGTTGGATTAGGCCCACAAACTGTTGATTTTCTGACCAGGGTGTGGTTTTGTGTTCCATTGGCAACTCCAGCAATATCCCAGCCAGATCCGGGGTCACCTCCCATATCTCCTAATGCATCTATTATAGTATACAAATCCGCAGTAGCTCCAGCAAGCGTCAAGGCCATAAAGTCGTCTCCGTTAGATAAATAAGTGAATGTTTGATCTGCTACTATTAATGGGTCAGCAGAGCCATGTGCTATAACATATACATCTCCCGCGGTAATTATTGTGCCTACTTCAAAGGATACATTGTCTGGATAATCAAATTGATCAGCTATATCACATCCATTACTACATGTAGATATTGAATATTGACTTAAATCGATATCTGCGTCTGTGCCATTGTATATCTCTATAAATTTATTGTTGCTTGACCCCTCTCCAAACATACTTATATAAATATCTGTAATTTGCCCAAAAGATAGGTTTGTAAGCGTGAGGGTTAAAAGTAAAAAGTAAATTTTTTTCATGTTATATTTTTTTAATTCAACCAAATTTAAGCAAATTAAATTAGGTTTTAATAAGATTGTTAATAGTTAACACAATGTTGTTAATTAATTTATGATTTTACGAATGCTTTTCTTCTAATGTTATGAGGGCTTTAATTTAATGTTATTAAATTTATATTTTTCACTACAGCGTTTAATTTTTCTATCTTTATAAAATATTACAAACACAAAAAATGAGTAACGATTCCATTAAAATACTACTAGTAGATGACGAGCCAGATATCTTAGAAATTTTAAGCTACAACTTGATTGCAGAGGGGTATAAGGTTCTAACTGCTTCTAATGGACTGGAAGCGGTGAAGTCTGCCAAAAAAAACCAACCTCATTTGATTCTTATGGATGTCATGATGCCAGAAATGGATGGGATTGAAGCCTGTGAGCAAATCCGTACGTTTCCGGAACTAAAAGATACGATCATTACGTTTTTAACGGCCCGCGGTGAAGACTACTCACAAGTAGCTGGATTTGAGGCCGGCGCGGATGATTATATCACAAAACCAATCAAGCCCAAAGTATTGGTTAGTAAAATAAAAGCATTATTAAGACGTCTTAACGAAGCGACTCCCACAGAAAACTCAGAACTTATTACAGTAGGTGATTTAACAATTGATAGAGAAGCCTACAAGATCATACACAAAGGAAACGAACTTGTTTTACCTCGAAAAGAATTTGAATTATTATCTTTGCTAGCCTCTAAGCCGGGTAAAGTTTTCAAAAGAGATGAAATCCTAGACAAAGTCTGGGGAAATGAAGTCGTTGTTGGGGGCCGAACCATAGATGTTCATATTCGAAAACTCCGAGAAAAAATAGGAGATGATTCGTTTAAAACAATTAAAGGAGTCGGATATAAGTTTACAACTTAATGAAAAATAAATTAAAAAAATCACAAAAATTCTCTTTACTTACAGCGTTTTATATAACGCTTTTACAAACACTCCTATTGAGTGTTTTTTTGTACATATTTACAGAGATCAACTTCTATTTTTTATTTTACTGGACTCTCTTTTCTTATACTTTTTCAGCTGTTTTAATTCACTTGCGTCTTGAAAAGTATGTTTTTAATAGCATAAAAAAGATTTATAAAGATCTTACACTCTTAGAGACAACTACTTTTAATAATAGCCCTATTAACACTGATATGGCAACATTGAAAAAAGAAATCGATGCCTACGCTAAAAACAAAAAACTTGAACTCGAAGCGCTAAAAGGAAGAGAAGAATATCGAAAAGAATTTATAGGCAACGTCTCCCATGAACTCAAAACGCCTCTTTTTACAGTTCAGGGCTATATTTCCACCCTTATTGAGGGGGCTGCTGAGGATCCTGAAATAAGAGATAAGTATCTAAAACGCGCTGATAAAGGGGTCGATAGGTTAATTTATATTGTCAAGGACTTAGACATGATTACCAAGCTAGAAATTGGAGATGCAAATTTAACTCTAAAGACTTTTGATATTATCGAACTGATAACAAATGTTTTTGAATTACTAGAGATTAAAGCAAAGCATAAAAACATCTCTTTGCTTTTAGATAAGGACTATACGACCCCAATTATGGTTGTTGCAGATCAAGAACGAATTCAACAAGTCTTAACAAACCTGGTGGTCAATTCCATCAAATATGGACACAAAAATGGAACCACCGAAATTAGTGTAGAAAATCTAAATTCCAGCAAGCTAATTGTTAGAGTGACCGATAATGGAGAAGGAATTGAAAATGCACATCTAACCCGTTTGTTTGAGCGATTTTATCGGGTTGATAAAAGTGGCTCTAGAGAAGAAGGGGGCTCCGGGCTTGGCTTGTCTATTGTCAAACACATTATTGAAGCTCATGAAGAGAAAATTTATGTAGAAAGTAAATTTGCTGTGGGAAGTGAATTCTCATTTACACTTCAAAAACAAAACTAGAATCCAGATTTCTTTCCGTATTTTTGACAAAAATTAATTAAAGTGGGAAGTAAAAATAAACTTAAACGATTCAACGAAAATGACACATTTCACAATGTGTTCCAGCCTAAGCGCGAAGAGCTAGTCGATGCTGTATATCCGTTAAAAGGACAATGGAATCAACAATTTTTTAAAAATAATAATCCCTTAGTTTTAGAGTTAGGTTGTGGAAAAGGCGAGTATACAGTTGGATTAGCTGAGCGATACCCAGAAAAAAACTTTATTGGCATAGACATAAAAGGCGCAAGGTTTTGGAGAGGTGCCAAAACAGCCATTGAAAATAAACTTCCCAATGTCGCTTTTATTAGGGCTCAAATTGAACTTGTAGAATCTTTATTTGCTACCAATGAGGTAAATGAAATATGGATTACATTTCCAGATCCTCAAATTAAATACAAGCGAACCAAACACAGGATGACTAATGATGCGTTTTTGAAACGCTACAAAAACATTTTAAACGATGCTGGTATAATGCACCTAAAAACAGACAGTGAATTTATGCACGGATATACCCTAGGTCTTTTGCATGGACAAGGGCATGAAGTTCAATATGCAAATCACGATGTGTACAGGCAGGAAGGAAGTCCAGAAGAAGTGACTGCAATTCAAACATTTTATGAGAATCAATACCTAGCAACTCAAAAAGCAATTACGTATATTAGGTTCAAAATAAACTAAATTTTGAACATTTCATTTGTGTTTTTACTGGGGTTATTGGTTGCGTTTATTGGGGTTGTTCCTCCAGGATTACTTAATCTGACCGCAGCAAAAATCAGCCTTAAAGAAGGCTATCCACGTGGATTTATATTTTCATTAGGTGCTTGTGTAATTGTGGGATTTCAAACGTATTTAGCAGCTATTTTTGCTAAATACCTCAATCAACATCTAGAAATAGTTGAAATTCTTAAACGAGTGGCTTTGGTTGTTTTTGTTCTAGTGTCTATTTATTTTTTTTTCCTAGCTAAGAGAGATGCTAATGCCAAGGAGATAGATGCCTTAGAAAGTAAAAAAAGTCGTTTTTTTCAAGGCATTTTCATGTCTGCCCTAAATATGTTTCCGATTCCTTACCAAGCCTATATAATCACTACATTAGTAACAATTAAGTGGATTTTTTTGGATAATTTATCTATAGTAGCCTATGTTGCTGGGACAGTATCTGGAACTTTTGTAGGGTTTTATATCTATATTCTCTTTTTTGAGAAAATTAAAAATTCTAAAATCTCCTCACAAAAATATATGAGCCTAGCGATTGCTAGCATCACTGCTTTGGTAGCGATCATTACTTTAGTGGATGTTCTATTAATTTCATAGCCTTTATGTCTAACTCATCTCTTTTTTTTGATAAATGTTATGAAGTGGTACGACAGATACCATTTGGAAGAGTCACTAGTTATGGCGCTGTTGCTCGTTATCTTGGTGCAGCCAAAAGTGCACGAATGGTTGGGTATGCAATGACAGCCTCACATAACAAAGACGTCCCTGCACACCGTGTAGTGAATCGCAAAGGCCTGCTTACAGGTAAGCATCATTTTGAAGGTACTAATTTAATGCAACAGCTTCTGGAAAGTGAAGGTATACAGGTTAAAGAGAATCAAATTATAGACTTTGAATCTGTGTTTTGGGATCCTGCAAAAGCGCTTTAGTCTTCAACTTTATCATTTACCGTATTCCACTTCTATTTTTAAACATTTCACAGTATATTTGTACTTTAGAATCCATCTAAATTAGAAAATTTGAAATTTAATAAAAAAGATATTGAGCAAGCGCTCAAAACAATTACAGTTCCTGGAGAAGGTCAAAACATGATCGATAGCCAGGCTGTTAAAAATATAATCGTTTTTGGCGATGAGGTTATTGTAGATATTACTATTTCTAATCCTAGCTTACAGGCTAAAAAACGAACCGAGGTTGACATCCTAAAAACAATTCATGAGTTGGTGTATGCCAAAGCAAAAATTACGATCAACATTAAAGTAGAGATTTCAACAAAACCCAAAAATGAAATCAAAGGGAAGTCAATTCCTGGAATTCAAAATATAGTAGCCGTGGCTTCTGGTAAGGGCGGGGTTGGTAAATCAACTGTGACTTCAAATCTTGCTGTAACCCTTTCAAAAATGGGTTTCAAGGTTGGGATACTTGATGCCGATATATATGGGCCTTCTATTCCCATTATGTTTGATGTTCAGAACGAAAAGCCACTTGCAGTCACAGTGGATGGGAAGTCCAAAATGAAGCCCGTAGAAAACTACGGCGTTAAAATATTATCTATAGGGTTTTTTACCAAGCCAGATCAAGCGGTCGTTTGGAGAGGTCCTATGGCAGCTAAAGCGCTTAATCAGATGATTTTTGATGCTTCCTGGGGAGAACTTGATTTTCTCTTAATTGATTTACCACCTGGAACAGGGGATATCCATTTGAGTATAATGCAGGCTTTACCAATCACTGGCGCCGTTGTTGTGAGTACGCCTCAAACTGTAGCACTTGCAGATGCTAAAAAAGGCGTTGCAATGTTTCAACAAGAAAGTATTAATGTACCAGTTTTAGGTATTATTGAAAACATGGCTTATTTCACCCCTGAAGAACTACCAGAACACAAGTATTTTATTTTTGGTAAAGAAGGGGCTAAGCATTTAGCAGAGGATTTACAAGTTCCGTTTTTGGGCGAAATTCCACTGGTTCAAAGTGTGAGAGAAGCGGGTGATTTTGGCCGTCCAGCAGCAATGCAAACAGCCACTGCTGCGCAAGAAGCCTTTAACATAATTACTCAAAATGTTGCGCAAGAGGTCGTTCGCAGAAACACAGCGTTACCCCCTACAGATGCAATAAAAATAACAACAATGGCAGGCTGTGCCGCAGTTAAAAAATAACAACTATGAGTTCAGAAGAAATTAGACTAAACGTCGAGAAAGCTTTAGATGAAATTCGACCTTTTTTAGAAAATGATGGTGGAAATATCAACCTTATTTCAATTGAGGATGATCGTTTAGTTACAGTGCAGCTTATTGGGGCCTGCTCGTCTTGTAGTGTTAATCAAATGACATTAAAGTCAGGAGTTGAATTGACTATTAAAAAATATGCACCTCAAATTGAGTCAGTAATAAATATTGAATTATAAGATGATTACGACTGATATTTTAATTATTGGCGCTGGGCCAACAGGCTTATTTACAGTCTTTGAAGCGGGACTCCTAAAGCTTAAGTGCCACCTAATAGATGCCTTGCCACAACCAGGTGGGCAATGCTCTGAAATATATCCTAAAAAACCAATTTATGATATCCCCGCTTATCCAGAAATTTTGGCTGGTGACCTTACAGATAAACTTTTGGAGCAGTCAAAGCAATTTGAGCCGGGATTTACATTGGGAGAACGTGCTGAAACTATCGAAAAACAATCAGATGGCTCTTTTGTTGTGACTACAAATAAAGGCACACAGCATAAAGCAACAGTTGTTGCAATTGCTGGGGGACTTGGAAGTTTTGAGCCAAGAAAACCTGCTATTGAACACTTACAGTCTTTTGAGGACAAAGGAGTGGCCTATATTATTAAAGATCCTGAGGTTTATAGAAATAAAAAAGTAGTCATTGCTGGAGGTGGAGATTCTGCACTAGACTGGGCTATATTTTTAAGCGATGTGGCGAGTGAGGTTACTCTTATTCACCGCCGTAATGAATTTAGAGGAGCCTTAGATTCTGTGGATAAAGTTCAAGAATTAAAAGATAAAGGATTAATCAAACTCATCACTCCTGCTGAAGTAACAGCTGTGTTTGGAGAAACTAAGTTAGAGTCGATTGAAGTTGTAAAGTTAGGTGAGTCAGCTGTAAGAATACAAACGGATGCCTTTATTCCACTATTTGGATTGTCTCCAAAATTAGGTCCAATTGCCGATTGGGGTCTAGAAATTGAAAAAAATGCAATCAAGGTAAATAACGCCCTAGATTACCAAACCAATATTCCGGGAGTTTTTGCGATTGGGGATGTTAATACCTATCCTGGGAAACTAAAACTTATACTGTGTGGTTTTCATGAAGCGACTCTTATGTGTCAAGCGGCTTACAAAATCATAAACCCTGGTAAGCGATACGTATTAAAATATACAACAGTTAGTGGTATAGACGGCTTCGATGGGAGTCGAAAAGAAGCTCCGAAAGCTGTTGTGAAATCTATAGAATAATGACTCTGGACGTACACATACAAATTACGGACCGTGACGGTATCCGACATGATGTTCAGGCACCTACAGATATGGCTTTGAACTTAATGGAAGTGGTGCGCCTTTTTGAATTAGCTCCCGAAGGAACTATAGGCGTTTGCGGGGGAATGGCCATGTGTGCCTCTTGTCAGTGTTATATTCACTCCGATCACCAACTCACCGAAAAGTTAGAGGATGAAGACGCCATGCTTAGTGAAGCCTTTAATGTTAAACCCACAAGTCGGTTAGGCTGTCAAATTCAAATAAATCCTGAACTTGAGGGGCTTCAAATTGAGCTGGCTCCAGAAGATTAGTCGATTCAAAAACTAACAATTTTACTATTCTAAAATCTCTAAGGCTCTTGGTAAAATACGCTCTACAAACTTGGTATAGGCTAGTGTGGATGGGTGAAGGTTATCCGAAGCTACAAGTTCGGGGTTTGATAGTCCTTGCTGTGTAATATCCGTTATGTAAACATAATTCAAATTATTATCAGCACAATAGTTCTCAGCGTATGTGTTATATAACACAAGTTGTTCACTTATGTTAGTTGGGTTGTAGTTTTGTCCAAATAATGTGTAGGCATAATCCGGTATGGAAACGACTATTAGTTTTGAAGCATCTCCGCCAACTAATGAAATAGCGGTATTAACAAGTTCTATGAATTCAGTCTCATAAAGTTCAAATGGTTTGTTTTGGTATTGATTGTTTACGCCTATTAAAAGGGTTACTAAATCAAAGTCAACTGCTGGTTCCGCTGTTGCAATTGCACTTTTTAAGTTGGTTGTTGTCCACCCAGTTTGCGCAATAACTTCTAAACTAAAGGAATCATATGTGGGAAAATAAGTTACTAAGCTGTCTTTTAACTGTGCTGGAAACCGACAGTTTTCACAAACGTTCTGCCCAATAGTATAACTATCTCCCAACGAAATTAGCCTAAAGTCTCTTGGAATAGGAGTTTCGTCCTCTTCTTCCTCTTCCACAACTTCATTACCTCCATTATAATTGGGAACTTCTGGAATTTCAGCTTTTATGTTACAACTCAGAATGCTTATTCCAATTGATAAGCTTAGTATAAGTAATCGAAAAATAATTTTCATGACAAAATTTTACTTGAATGCATTTAAGCCAGTAATGTCAAACCCAGTTATTAGTAAATGTATGTCGTGGGTGCCTTCATAGGTAATAACACTTTCTAAATTCATAGAGTGGCGCATAATACTATAGTCTCCGCTAATCCCCATACCTCCTAGCATTTGGCGTGCTTCACGGGCTATTTTTATAGCCATATCCACATTATTTCTTTTTGCCATTGAAATTTGAGCAGTAGTTGCACGATCTTCATTTCTCAACACCCCTAGGCGCCAAGTCAGTAACTGTGCTTTTGTGATCTCAGTGATCATTTCTGACAATTTCTTTTGTTGTAATTGAAATTGACCAATTGGTTTTCCAAATTGTATGCGTTCCTTACTATATCTTAGGGCTGTATCGTAGCAGTCCATAGCAGCTCCAATAGCGCCCCAAGCGATTCCATAACGTGCAGAGTCTAAACATCCTAGTGGAGCGCCGAGTCCTGATTTGTTTGGAAGTAAATTTTCTTTTGGAATTTTAACGTCATCAAATATGAGTTCTCCGGTAGAACTTGCTCTTAGAGACCATTTATTATGCGTTTCAGGAGTTGTGAATCCTTCCATGCCTCGTTCAACAATTAATCCATGTATTCGCCCTTCTTCATTTTTAGCCCATACGACAGCTAGTTGTGCTATTGGGGAGTTAGAAATCCACATTTTAGCACCATTTAACAAATAATGGTCACCCATATCTTTAAAGTTGGTGGTCATGCCTCCAGGATTACTTCCATGGTCTGGTTCGGTGAGTCCAAAACAGCCAATCCATTCACCACTTGCTAGTTTTGGTAAGTATTTTTGTCGTTGTTCTTCATTTCCATATTTCCAAATAGGATACATCACTAATGAGGATTGAACGGAAGCTGTGCTTCGCACACCTGAATCCCCACGTTCAATTTCTTGCATTATTAAGCCATAAGAAATTTGGTCCAATCCAGCACCTCCGTATTCGGTTGGTATGTAGGGGCCAAAAGCACCAATGTCAGCCAATCCACTAATAATTTGTGTTGGAAATTCTGCCTTTTGAGCATAGTCATTTATTATTGGAGAGACATCTCTTTTTACCCAATCACGAGCAGCACTCCTAACAAGTTTGTGCTCTTCAGATAATAAATCGTCTAAATTATAATAATCAGGGGCTTCAAATAAATCTGCTTTCATTGGATGCTTTTAAAATTAATTCAATTTTAGTGGCTAAAAATGAGAATTCCTTAACCAATATACAAATTTACTTAATCTACTTGAAAATTCTACAACTTTAAATAGAAATCTTTGGTGAGGTTGATGTAGTCTTCTGTGTATTGATGGCGAGTGATTTCAATAGTGAGTTCAGAAATGTCTTTTACGCTCCTCTCTTTAAATGTAAAACAGATTAAGCTGCGTTTTAGACGGCTTGATTCTTGCCCTCTAACCTGCATTATTCGGCTAGGGTAGAGGCCTTCTTTTTTAGCAATACTTATAAATCTTTCCTCTTCGCTAAACGGGATTATTACGTTTAACTGCCCCGTTGATGAAAGCAGTTTTGAGGCTGATGACAGGAGTACTTTAAATGGTAGAGCCTCTTCAAAACGTGCCTTATCCCTTGCCTTATTACCGGATTTAAAATCATCAGTGTAGAAGGGGGGATTGGAGATAATTAAGTCATAGGTGTCTTCAATTTCATCTACAAATTCTTCTAAAGAAGCATGGTAACAAAATAAGCGATCTCCCCAATCAGAGTTTTCAAAATTATGGACGCATTGCTCATAAGCGTCAGCGTCAATTTCTATGGCATCAATGAGTTCTGCAGCACTTCTTTGCGCCATAATTAGAGCTAGAATACCCGTGCCTGCTCCAATGTCTAAAATTGTTTTTGGTGCAGCGTCCAAATTACTCCAAGCCCCTAGTAACACCGAATCGGTGCCCACTTTCATGGCGCAACGATCTTGGGCGATACTAAACTGTTTGAATTGAAATGGTTTAGCCATTATTCTAAGTATAACTCAATAAGTCCAGGTGGTGTGTTTACTGTGATGGTCTTGTTTATTCTGTCAAGTTTTTTTATGAAATCATCGTTCATAGGAATTAAAATTTCTATGCCATCACGGTCTACTTCAAATAGTGCTTGTGCAGTTGTGTCATTAATTCCTTTCACGCTCCCAACAGGACCGAAGTTTTCATCAATTAGTTGAAAGTTAATGATTTCATGAAAATAAAATTTATCCCCCTCGAGCTTGGGTAGTAAATCTAAAGGCAAGTAAAGGTCACTCTTCAGAAGAGCATCTGCATCGGCTTCACAAGTAACATCATCAAATTTTAATCGGAGCAAGTCCGACTTATGTAATTGTGATTTTTCAATAAAAAAAGGTATCAGAGTGCCGTTCACCTCAATGAAGATAGCATCTAAATTTTCATAAATAGCAGGTTCATCAGTGTCAAGTTTAGCTAATAGCTCCCCTTTGAAACTATATTTCTTTACGATTTTCCCTAAGTAAAAACAGTCCTTTGTTGTCATGATTTATTTCATAAAAAAACCTGACAGTGTTGCCAGGTTTTAAAGGTATAAAAATTTTATATTTTTATTTTTCGTCAGTAGCAGGAGCTTCATCAGCAGCAGGAGCTTCTTCAGCAACAACTTCTTCAGTAGTAGCATCTTCAGCAACAACTTCATCAGCAGGAGCTTCTTCAGCAACAACTTCTTCAGTAGTAGCTTCTTCTACAATAGGTGCAGCTTCTTCAATAACTTCTTCAACAACAGGAACTGCAGCTGCAATTCTTGCTTCGTTTGCTGCTTTTTCAGCTTCAAATATTTTTGCTTTTTCAGCGTCCACAGCTTTTTCTAAGTCACTTTTCTTAGCATCAATTTTAGTTGATTTATCTTCAATCCATGCTTGAAATTTTGCTTCTGCTTGCTCTTCTGTCAACGCGCCCTTACGAACACCACCTACAAGGTGATTTTTTAGTAAGATCCCTTTGTATGATAAAATCGACTTAGCAGTATCAGTAGGTTGTGCTCCGTTTTGAAGCCATTGTACAGTACCGTCAACGTTAATTTCGATTTTTGCAGGGTTGAAGTTTGGATTGTAAGTTCCTAATTTCTCAAGGTATTTACCATCTCTTTTTGAGCGTGCATCTGCAGCTACGATCCAATAAAAAGGTTTTCCTTTTTTACCGTGTCTTTGTAATCTTATTTTTACAGGCATAATAATTAATTTGTGAGGTTCTCGACCTCGGTTATTAATGAGTCGGCAAATATACTATATTTTTCCTTTATACAATCTTTTGTCTATTTTTTTTATACTTTTGACTCCTACTGCAAAAACGATTGCTATTTTGTGCCTAATATCAAAATTAAAAAAACTTTAGTTGTGAAAAACATTTATACTTTTTTTCTAATTACAGCCACATTGTTTGGTTGTCAAGACAATATTGAAACGAGCTTACCAGCTTTTCAAAGCTTAAAAAATGGAGATTTTCAATGGAAGTCTACTGTTTCTTCGGCAGTTAGTGATGCCACTGGTGTCACTACTTTTACAGGATCAGATGGATTTGGTACTATCATACTGCAGATCCCTGAATTAGTTTTAGGTTCTTATGAGCTAGGTTCAAGCTCAGTAGCGGTAGCTTCATATTTAGAAGATGGTTTTGAATACAGCACTTTAAATAATGGCGTGGGTAGTATTGTTTACACCAGTGATGGTCTTATTTCTGTAGAAGAGATTGATGAAACCGGAGCCATTACAGGTTCTTTTTACTTTAATGCCTACAGTGCATCGGGGACTAATGTTGTTAACTTCTCAGAAGGGATTTTATATAAATTACCAGTTATTAACCCGTAAGTTTAGCTCTTAGAGCTTACAAGTTAGTGATCTACAGTGCCCAGCGGCACTGTTTTTTTTGTTCATAATTATTATCCTTTTTGACTCTTCAAATTCTTAAATAGTTTTATATTTATAATTCCGTTTTATACCAAAAAAAATAGATGTATTTAATATTTGACACCGAAACTACTGGGTTGCCTAAGCGTTGGAACGTACCCATTACTGATACGGATAATTGGCCGCGTTGTATTCAAATTGCATGGCAATTACACGATGATATGGGGCGGTGTTTAGAACATCATGATTATTTAATTCGCCCCGAGGGTTTTAATATTCCTTACGATGCAGAAAAGATTCATGGCATCTCTACAGAATTAGCTTCCGAACAAGGTCTTGGCCTTTCGGAAGTATTAGATCTTTTTAACATAGCGCTTTCCAAAGCTACATTTGTAGTGGGACAAAACGTAGGCTTTGATTTAAACATTATGGGCTGTGAATTTCACCGTCTTCAAGTTGAATCCCCTCTAAATCAACTCCCTATTTTAGACACCTGTACCGAAAAAACGGCTTCTATGTGTCAGATTCCAGGAGGTAGAGGGGGTAAGTTTAAGTTACCCACCCTAACAGAATTACATCAATTTTTATTTAATAAATCTTTTGGTGAGGCGCATAATGCCACCGCCGATGTAGAGGCAACAACACGATGTTTTTTAGAACTCATACGACGTCAAGAATTTAGTATTGATCAACTCCAAGCTCCAAACGATTATTACCAACAGTTTCAGTCTGTCAATCAAAACTCAATTTTGCCAGCAGGGCTTAAGCATGTCAATCTCAAAGATCAATCTGCTAAAATAGCGGCGAGAATACAGCAAGAAAAAGAGTCGGTAACGCCTCAGTATGTACCTACAGGAGTTCCAGAGGTTCTCAATGATGTGGAAGTTGTTCATTTGCATAACCATTCCCAGTTTTCGGTTTTACAATCTACGATAAGTGTAAAAAACCTAGTAGCAGCAGCATCCGATAATCAGATGCCTGCTGTGGCAATTACCGATCATGGTAATATGATGGGTGCCTTTCATTTTGTGAAAGAAATAGGGAATTACAATAGAGACATACGTCAAAAAAATAAAGACGCCGAAGCAGCCAATGAACCCGCAGACGCACAAGAAATTAAAGGAATCGTTGGTTGTGAGTTTTTTGTATGTGAAGACCACACTAATAAGTCACAAAAAGACAACGGCTATCAGGTTGTGTTTTTAGCTAAAACAAAAAAAGGATATCATAATTTAGTAAAAATGTCGTCTAAGGCTTACACCGATGGTTTTTACTATTTGCCAAGGATCGACCGAAGTATTGTTGAAACTTATAAAGAAGATCTCATTGTCCTAACGGGAAATTTATATGGTGAGGTTCCTTCAAAAATATTAAACGTTGGCGAGCGCCAAGCAGAAGAGGCTCTTTTGTGGTGGAAAGAAAAATTTAGAGCGGATTTATACGTGGAGATTATGCGGCATCAACAAGAAGATGAGGACCGAGTTAATCCGGTACTCATTAGCATGGCCCAAAAGCACCAAGTCAAATTGGTTGCTACCAACAACACCTATTACATCAATCAAGAAGATGCCAATGCACATGATATTTTACTATGTGTAAAGGATGGTGAAAAACAAGCCACTCCTATTGGTCGTGGTCGTGGGTACCGTTACGGACTCCCCAATCAAGAATATTATTTTAAGTCCTCCGATGAGATGAAATCTCTTTTTAAAGATATTCCAGAGGCAATTATTAACATTCAAGAAGTTGTTGATAAAATTGACCCATTTGAGTTGGCGCGTGATGTTTTACTTCCAAAGTTTGATATCCCCGCCTCATTTATTGACCCTGCCGATACGGTCGACAGTGGAAACCGTGGTGAAAATGCTTACTTAAGACATTTAACTTATATAGGGGCCGAAAAGCGCTATGGCGAGCTTACCGATGCCATAAAAGAACGACTTGATTTTGAGCTAAAAACAATTGAAAATACGGGCTATCCTGGATATTTTTTGATTGTAGAAGATTTTATACGTGTGGCTCGTTCCATGGATGTGTCGGTTGGGCCCGGACGAGGGTCTGCTGCGGGATCCGTGGTAGCATACTGTTTGTGGATTACCAATATTGACCCCATTAAATACGATTTACTTTTTGAGCGTTTCTTAAATCCAGATCGTGTGAGTATGCCGGATATTGATATCGATTTTGATGATGAAGGTCGTGGACGTGTGATGGACTATGTGATTAATAAGTATGGGTCCAGTCAAGTGGCTCAAATTATTACGTACGGAACCATGGCTGCAAAGTCTTCCATCCGTGATACTGCTCGTGTTTTAGATTTACCTTTAGGAGATGCCGATCGAATTGCCAAGTTAATTCCTAACATGGCCAAGTTGAGTAAGATTTTCAACACTCCAGAAAAAGAATTAAAGGCCAAGTTTAGGGCAGAGGATATGGAGTTGATTAATCAGCTGCTTAATTTATCAGAAGGCGATGACCTTGAAGCAGAAACCATTAATCAAGCGCAGGTATTAGAAGGCTCACTAAGAAACACAGGGATTCACGCCTGTGGAGTGATTATTACGCCTAGTGATATTACAAATTATGTACCAATTGCGACCGCCAAAGATTCGGACCTTTATGTGACTCAGTTTGATAACTCAGTCGTAGAAGATGCAGGTCTTCTAAAGATGGATTTTTTAGGGCTGAAAACACTAACATTAATCAAGGATACGGTAAAAATTGTAAAGGCAAAACACGATGTGACCTTAGATCCAGAAAACTTCCCTTTAGATGACGAGCTCACTTATGAGCTGTTTCAAAGAGGGGACACAGTCGGCGTCTTTCAATACGAATCACCTGGTATGCAGAAACACATGCGGGATTTAAAGCCCACCGTTTTTGCAGATTTAATTGCCATGAACGCTTTATACAGACCAGGGCCTATTGAATACATTCCTAGTTTTATTCGACGTAAACAAGGGGATGAAGAGATTAGTTATGACCTTCCAGAAATGGAAGAGTATCTCAAGGAAACCTATGGTATTACAGTCTACCAAGAGCAAGTAATGCTGTTGTCGCAAAAGCTAGCAGACTTTACCAAAGGTGAGGCAGATGTATTGCGTAAGGCGATGGGTAAAAAGCAAATTGCGGTACTCGATAAAATGAAACCGAAGTTTATCAATCAGGCCGCCGCCAAAGGAATGGCTTCGGATAAACTAGAAAAGATTTGGACGGATTGGGAAAAATTCGCAAGTTATGCCTTTAACAAATCGCACTCTACCTGTTATGCCTGGATTGCCTATCAAACAGCTTATTTAAAGGCGCATTACCCTGCTGAATATATGGCGTCAGTCCTGTCAAATAACATGAATGATATCAAGCAAGTCACCTTCTTTATGGAAGAGTGCAAGCGTATGAAATTAAATGTTTTAGGACCGGATGTCAACGAGAGTTATTATAAATTTTCGGTCAATCAAAATAATGCTGTTCGTTTTGGAATGGGCGCCATTAAAGGGGTTGGTCACGGGGCCGTTAAAACCATTGTTGAAGAACGAAAAAATGAAGGGCCATACAAATCAATTTTTGATTTAGCCAAACGAATAGACCTTAGAGCTGCTAATAAAAAAGCATTTGAAAACCTAGCCAATGCAGGTGGGTTTGATTGTTTTTCAAGTACTCATAGAGCCCAATATTTTCAGGACGAAGGCGATGGAGTTACTTTTTTAGAGAAAACCATTAAATATGCCAATCGCTATCAAGAAAATAAAAACTCAGCACAGGTGAGTTTGTTTGGTGAATCGAGTGATGTTCAGATTGATGAACCTCTAATCCCGCCCTGTGAATTATGGGGGACTATGGAGAAATTAGCCCGTGAAAAAGAAGTGGTGGGGATTTATATTTCTGGCCATCCCTTAGATGATTTTAAACTTGAAATGCAGAATTTTTGTAATGGTGATATTTCTGTTTTTCGGGATTTACCTGGGTTTTTAAATAAAGAAATCTCTTTTGGTGGTGTGGTCACAGATGTACAGCACCGCGTCAGCAAACAGGGTAAAGGCTGGGGTACGTTTGTTATAGAAGATTACATGAACAGCCATGAATTTCGAATCTTTGGTGAGGAATACCTAAAGTTTAAACACTTTTTGATGCATAATAATTTTGTGTTTGTGCGTACCCTTGTTAGAGAAGGCTGGACCAACAGGGACACAGGTGCCAAAGGGGAGCCGCGCCTGCAATTTAATAGCTTTCAGCTTCTACATGATATCATGGAGTCCTATGCCAAGAAACTATCGATACAGTTAAATATAAAAGAAGTCTCTGAAGAGAAAATACAGAGTCTAAAAGAGCTTCTGCAAATGCACTCGGGGAATCATGCCCTTAAATTTGTGGTTTATGACGACGACGACGAATTAAAATTAGAAATGAGTAGTCGCTTACAAAAAATTAAAATATCCCAAGAGTTGTTAGAAGAGCTAAAATCTCAAGAGGTATTTTACAAGTTAAATTAAAGAGGTATAATTTTGAGCAATCTCAACATAGGAAAAACAAATCGCATAAGATTCGGATTCCTTAATTTTTTAATTAATTTTACATGTAGATAACAGTGTTATGGGTAAAGGATTATTAATACTTTTAGCAGTTTTTTCAGTAATTGCATTGCTGAATTATTCGTCACTTAAATTGATGAAACTGGAAGGAGTTAAAAAAGCAAAATTTAAGAAAGTATTCTTTTATTTTTATGGCTTGTTTTTAATCTTTAGCGGAGTCGTTAATTGTATTGAAAAATCAGAGATAGATTTCTGGTTCTTAATTAACATTGCTCTGGGTGTTACTATCCTCATTGCGACTTATTTAGGTAAAATGGAAGAAAAAGCATCTCCTTAATCATAATTTTTTAAGGACACCACTTTTATAGAGTACGAATACACAAATTAATATAATTATAAATAGTTAAAAATAATAGCATGGCATTAGAAATAACAGACGCAAATTTTGAAGAAACAGTATTAAAAAGCACAAAACCTGTATTGGTAGACTTTTGGGCAGCTTGGTGCGGCCCTTGTCGAATGGTAGGTCCTATCATTGAAGAAATTAGTACAGAATATGGTGATAAAGCCGTTGTTGGAAAAGTAGATGTAGACGCAAATCAAGAATTTGCTGCTAAATACGGCGTTCGAAATATCCCCACTGTATTGGTGTTTCAAAACGGTGAAGTTGTAGGCCGTCAAGTAGGGGTGTCTCCAAAAAACGTATATACAGAAGCAATTGACGCCTTACTATAATATGTACTTAAAAAAGATTATTAAAAAGGTTTGTCTTATTGGCAAACCTTTTTTAGTTTAGAACCTATGGATATTCAGAAAGAATTACAGCAAGCCTCCGGGTTTTTAAATTTTGATTTATTAGCCAAATCTATTGTAGAGGGCTTTATTTCTGGGATGCATAAAAGTCCATTTCATGGGTTCTCAGCCGAATTTGCTGAACATAAAATTTATAATAATGGCGAGAGTACCCGTCACATCGATTGGAAGCTATTTGCAAAGACAGATAAGCTATATACCAAGCGTTATGACGAAGAAACCAATTTACGCTGTCATTTGATTGTGGATAATAGTAGCTCCATGCATTATCCTAAGCAGCCGCAACAGGATATAGACCATCTCAATAAAATAAGTTTCTCAGCCCTTGCTGCCGCAGCCGTGATGCAGCTTTTAAAAAAGCAACGGGATGCTGTAGGTCTAAGTGTATATTCGGATACGCTAGACTACTACGCGCCCGAAAAAGGAAGTGAGCGCCATCATCAAATGCTATTGGATTGTTTAGCCACAATAGCTACCCAAGCTCCAGAGTCAGCGGGGACTAAAACCTATGAGGTATTACACCAAATTGCAGAAAAGCTACACCGCCGCTCTTTGATCTTTTTATTTACGGACATGCTTCAACCGGAACAAGTGGCCGATAAACTCTTTGAAGCTTTGCGACATTTAAAACATAATAAGCATGAATTGGTGTTGTTTCATGTTTATGATAAGGCTACAGAATATAATTTCAAATTTGATAACGCCCCTAAACGCTTTGTAGATGTGGAGTCTGGCGCTGCAGTTGATGTACACCCAGAAGCACTTCAGCAAAGCTATGAAGCAGCTATAGAAGCCTATTTCAAGGACTTACGCACAACCTGTGGGCAGTACAAAATTAATTATGTAGGCGTTGATATCAAAGAAGGTTTTGATAAACTATTAACCGCCTTTTTGGTAGAGCGTCAAAAATTTATTTAAATATACATTTTAGTGAAAAATAAATCCAAAAACACTTGTGTTATGAAAAATGCAGTGTATATTTGCAACCGCAATAACGCAACGGTTTGGTAGTTCAGTTGGTTAGAATACCTGCCTGTCACGCAGGGGGTCGCGGGTTCGAGTCCCGTCCAGACCGCTAAGTATTTTTAAAAAAATACAATAGTATAAAAGATGTTGTGTTGTGATAATCAAACGATTATCCGTGGTTTGTGACAAAACCAGTGAGAAGCTTTCCTGAAAACGGAGGGCTTTTTTTATTTTTGCACCTTTCACTTTCTAGTACACAATGTTTCATCTAAAAAGAAATAAAAAAAGACTGCCTTTTCAGACAGTCTCATTTCTTATAATAAATTCTTCTAGCTTATTCTTTCTTTAAATCAAAAGTCTGCCCCCCTATATTCAATTTAAAACCATTTTTTTCAGGATTAAATTGAATGCTTAATCCAGCTTCTTCCATAGAAAACTCGCCACCACCTTCACTTTCTAATGGCAATACTGGTTGTCCTTCAGCTTCAAGTACAAGTACTCCCGCATTTTCGGAAACCGTAATTTTCATAGGAAGCTCTGGAGAGGAGTAATCACCTGCATAATCCGTTAAAATTTCTACACTAGCAGTGCCGTCCGAAGCTTTCCATTTATTATTACTAGAGTTTACGTCTGGCAATACATAATCAGGATCAATGACAACCTTCGCTAACGCTTCAGTAGAGTCATATTGAAAGGTCCATGATGTATTTCTTTTCCAGATTTCAACGGGAAGTGTGTGCCGTGTTACAGAGCCGCTAACTGTTTTAAATTCAATGATCACTGGCATAGGCATCTGTTCTAGGTTCTCAATTGTAATAATAGCACCCTGTTTAGGGTCGTTTTTCACGTATTTTACTTCAGTAATCGCTTGGTCTACTTTCCAGCTATTAATAAACCAACCTCTCCAAAACCACCTTAAGTCTTCACCAGCTACATTTTCAATGGTTCTAAAAAAGTCATCTGGAGTTGGGTGTTTGTAAGCCCAACGATCAATATAGGCTGTGAATGCTTCGTCAAAACGCTCTTCGCCTAAAATGTGTTCGCGTAATATGGATAATCCAGCACTTGGTTTGTAATAGGCTAGCACCCCTAAGTTCGTTTCCTTTAAGTTGTCTGGAGATGTGTAGACTGCTTCAAGATTATCGTTAACTAACATGTTAGAAAATCGGTGCATGTTTCGTACGGGTTCTTTATATTCTCCTTCGTTGAATGCATCGGTACTAAGCGAGTTAATAAAGGTATTGAACCCTTCATCCATCCAAGCATGTAAACGCTCGTTAGATCCCACAATCATTGGAAACCAAATATGTCCAAATTCGTGATCTGTAACCCCCCATAAACGTTCTGTTTTTGATTCAAAATTACAAAACACAATTCCAGGATATTCCATTCCTCCTTCATTACCAGCAACATTAATAGCTGCAGGGTAAGGGTATTCTAACCATTTCTCAGAATAATGTTCAATAGATGCCTTCGTGTATTCTGTAGAACGTGTCCATGCATCTTCTCCTACGCTTTCTACAGGGTATGCAGACATTGCTAGAGATTTTTTTCCGCTAGGCAGATTTATACGTGCGGCGTCTAATATAAAAGCTGCCGAGGATGCCCATGCAACATCTCTGGAGTTTTCAATTCTAAATTTCCATGTTAAAGTGGAAGTGCTTATGGGGCGAGAACTTGATTTAGTCACTTCAGATTCGGAACGAATCATAACGGTAGCGTCGCTTGCTTCTGCTAATTTCAATCTATTTTGTTGTTCTTCTGTATAAACTTCTGAGGGGTTTAAAAGTGCTCCTGAACACACCACAATATGGCTTGCTGGGGCTGTAATGTTTACATCAAAAGTTCCGTATTCTAAATAGAACTCTCCCGCACCAAGGTAAGGTAAGGTGTTCCAGCCAGTCACGTCATCATAAACGCACATTCTTGGGTACCATTGTGCAAGTGTGAAAACACGTCCGTTTTTAGTTTCAAGGACCCCCATTCTGTCCGAGCCATAATCTGGGGATGTAAACGAAAAATCAATTTGTATTCCAACCGTACCTCCATTAGCACTTAGTGCTTTTGGTAAGTTGACTTTCATTCGTGTATCTACAATTGAATAGGTTGTGTTTACAACGTTAGAACGACGTCCTTTTTTGTAAACTAATTGAATGTTGTTAATCCCGTAACCCCCATCAAAACTTTGGCCTTTAGCGCCGTTTCGACTGCCTTTCAAAGGGATGATAGCATTACCACGTGAGTCTTGCTTGAATAAGTTTTGATCTAATTGCATCCACAAAAACTCAAGTTCATCCGGACTGTTATTTGTGTATGTGATTGTCTCAGATCCTGAAATTTCTTTAGTGGTTTCATTTAAGTTTACGTCGATTGTGTAATCGGCGCTATTTTGCCAATAGGCATGTCCAGGTTTTCCGCTAGCCGATCTAGTAGCTGTACCGTTTTTGGAATAGAAATCATGACCAAAGGCATCATTGTAGTTGTAGTTTGATTCCTGTTTTTCTTGTGCTGTTAGAGCAGTTGACAGAAAAAATAAACCACAGAATAAGGAGGTAATATACTTGTTCATAGTGTTAAATTTTTATAATTTTATAGCGCGAATTTAATGTAAATTATAGATTAATTATCAAATAAATTGTTAAATGCTTTTTGAGTACTAGAATAGCTTTTCTTTGTGACTCCAAATAATTGAAATAAAAAGTCCTAAGTAGACAATTGAAACTATTAATTTTATAAAGGCAGAAGTTAAAAACCCTAATAGGCTTCCAAAAGCAGCTCTTAAAGCTGTTTTTATGGTGGCGTTATTTAATAGTTCGCCAACAAATGCTCCAATAAAAGGACCTAAAATAATTCCACCTGGAATTGGGGATAGTATTCCTAAAATGAGCCCAATGGTGGTTCCGATCATTCCGGCTTTTGTGCCGCCAAATCGTTTCGTTCCCATTGCGGGGATGATATAGTCTAGTACCCAAATTAAGACAGCTATTATAAGAGTCACAATGATAGTCGTATTACTTAACTCAATATTGGGATTAAAATATAAAATTAAAAGCCCAGCCCAACTTGTTAAGGGGCCAGGAAGAACAGGGAGAAAACTACCTATAAGTCCCAAAAGCATTAGAACACTAGCAAAAATGATTAATAATTGATCCATTTGTTTTCAAGAGATTAAGTTCTATTCAATATTACAAAAATTTAACAGATTGTTAAAGTAATAAAAAAGTCATTTTGTGTACAAATCATTATTTTTGCTAAAAATTTTTATATGCAATCCCTTTCAGAACTTATAGACCTAGTCACTTTAGACAAAATTAATGATCACACCTTTATAGGAAAAAATTATAAAGCCCCTTGGGGTCGTGTTTTTGGAGGCCAAGTTTTGGCGCAATCCTTGCACGCAGCATACCAAACCGTAGCAGACGATCGCTTTGCGCATTCCATGCATGCTTATTTTATTTTGGGGGGAAATATTGATATTCCTATTAAATATGAAGTTGACGTGATTAGAGATGGTGGTAGTTTTACCACTCGAAGGGTGGTAGCTTTTCAAAATGAAACCCCCATATTTAATATGTCTGCTTCTTTTCAGAGAAAACAAGAAGGTGTTGATCATCAAATTTCAATGCCCAATGTTTTTCCACCTGAAGAGTTAATGAATAGTCACGCTCAAATTGAGCAGTTCAAGGACGTCATTCCAGATACTTACAAGCGATACAAGTCTTTTTTGCCAAAAATATTTGAATTTAAGCCTGTAGATAACATGTTAACTAAGCTGGTAAAAAACAGCCCGCCGTTTGATAACATATGGTTTAAAACCTGTGAAAAAGTGGCTCAGAATATCGCACTCCAGCATCAGTTACTGGCTTACGCTTCAGATTATAATATTTTGAGACCAGCCTCAATGCCTCACCGTGAATTTTTAAATTCAAAAGAAGTCTTTTACACAAGTTTAGACCATGCAATTTGGTTTCATCGTGATTTTGACATCAGTGAATGGTTGTTATATGCTATAGACAGTCCAAGCGCTTCAAATTCAAGAGGGTTTTCAAGAGGTAGCGTTTTTGATTCTAAAGGGAATTTAATCGCATCGGTAGCCCAAGAGGGTTTGATGCGGATTTTAAACCAAGGGTCTAAAAAAGGTACTATTTAGGGATTCCTAAAAAAGAAATCTTTTTCTTAAATAGGTCATATTTATCTCCTTTAGCGATACGGCTTAGGGCCACAGAAACCACTTTAGAAACTGCGTTACTAGCAAAGCCCAGTCCGATAGCTAGCTTAGTCAATAGTTTTACTTTTTGAGAGAAGTTTATGGTGTCTACACTAACCATTCGTGTTAGGTCATACAGCCTTTCTATTCGTTTTTCTAAGTTTGCTGGCGGATTAATAGGGTGTGATTTGTAGTCTTTTAAGATCCTTGCATACATTTCTTTAGAAATATCTAGTTTCTGAGCCAGTCGATCAAGAAATTTTTTTTCTTGCATGGATATAGTAGCGTCACTCATAGCGACTTTTACGATGGCTGCAAAATGATCTTGGTTTCGGGTGTTGAACCCGCTAGTAAATAAGTCTGAAATAGTCATAGGTATGTAGTTTAGGGATAGTAAACTTACATTATTTTTAATTATTATAATAAAAACAGCTGTTATGAGTCTCTTAAATTTAGTACAAAGACATTGTAATATCCTATATTTGCCAAAATTTTTATATTGAGTAAAACAATTCTTTCTCAAAAATTTAAACAGTCTTTGATTCATCAAAAACTGAGTGATTTCATATCCAATTCTAAAGAAAAACTACATTTTAAAGGGGCTTTAGGTTCTTCTTTAACCTTTTCAATTTCCACAATTTTTAAATCATCAGAGAGGCCTTTTTTATTGTTGTTTGACACTAAAGAGGAAGCGGCTTATTACTTGAATGATTTTGAAATGCTATTGGATGAAAAGGAAGTGTTATTTTATCCAGGGAGCTACCGAAGACCTTATCAGATTGAAGAAACTGATAACGCAAATGTTTTGCTTAGAGCAGAAGTTCTGGGCAGAATTAATTCCCAGAAAAAACCGGCCCTAATAGTTACTTATCCAGAAGCACTTTTTGAAAAAGTAGTTTCGAGAAAACAACTTGAAAAGTCTACTTTCAAGCTTGCGGTTGGAGAAACACTTAATCTAGATTTTTTTAATGAGGTTCTTTTTGAATATCAATTCTCTAGAGTTGATTTTGTCACAGACCCTGGTGAGTTTTCTGTTCGTGGCGGTATTGTTGATGTGTTTTCCTTTTCGAATGACGAGCCTTATCGAATTGAGTTTTTTGGCGATGAGGTTGATAGCATTCGAACTTTTGATGTAGAGTCTCAACTTTCTATAAAGCCGGTTAAAAAAATTCAAATCATACCCAATATTGAACATAAATTACTTAACGAAACTCGTCAGAGTTTTTTAGAATATATTTCTTCCAATACAGTAGTTTTTGCGAAAGATATTTCAGCCTTTTTAGCTGCTACTGATGCACTTCAAGAAAAAGCAATAGAGGCATATTCAGAACTTTCTTCAGCAATTAATCACAGTCGTCCAGAAGATTTATTTTGTACCTCAACTAATTTTAAATCTCAGTTACTAGATTTTTCTGTAGTTGAATTTGGATCAAATGCTGTGCTAGCGACAGCGGCAACTCAAAAAGTAGAGGTTCACGTTAGTCCACAACCCTCCTTTAATAAGCAATTTAATTTATTAATTGAAGATTTAAATACCCAACATGATTTAGGGTATCAAAATTATATATGTTGCTCTAATGCGCAGCAAGCGCAACGTTTTTACGATATTTTTGAAACTGTAGATCAGGAGGTTCATTGTCAAACAATTGTGATGTCTTTATACCAAGGGTTTGTAGATCACGATAAAAAGATAGTCTGCTATACAGACCACCAGATATTTGAACGTTATCATAAATTCCATTTAAAAAATGGCTATGCAAAAAAGCAATCCATCACCCTTAAAGAATTAACAAAACTTGAAATAGGCGATTACATCACCCATATTGATCATGGGATTGGGAAATTTGGAGGTTTACAGAAAATTGATGTTGAGGGCAAAAAACAAGAAGCCATCAAGTTGTTTTACGGCGAACGTGATGTATTGTATTTAAGCATTCATGCGCTTCACAAGATTACTAAGTTTAATGGGAAAGATGGCAAGCTCCCTAAAATTTATAAGCTAGGGAGTAAGGCTTGGAAGGTTTTAAAACAAAAGACCAAGTTAAGAGTTAAAGAAGTGGCTTTTAATTTAATCAAACTATATGCGAAGCGTAAATTAGAAACAGGTTTTAGGTATAAGCCGGACAGTTCGATGCAACTTGAATTAGAGGCCTCCTTCATGTACGAGGATACGCCGGATCAAGTCACTGCAACTGCTGATATTAAAGCAGATATGGAAAGTGAGCGCCCAATGGATCGATTGATTTGTGGTGATGTAGGGTTTGGAAAAACAGAAGTGGCCTTAAGAGCTGCTTTTAAAGCGGTTGATAACGGAAAACAAGTCGCTATTCTGGTTCCTACAACCATACTGGCTTTTCAACATGCCAAGACATTTAAGGCTCGTTTCAAGGAGTTTCCAGTTACCATTGATTATGTGAACAGGTTTAAAAGCACCAAACAACGAAAAGAAGTATTGGAGCAATTAGAATCAGGGCAGTTAGATATTATTATTGGAACACATCAACTGGTCAATAAGTCAGTTAAGTTTAAAGATTTAGGTCTTCTTATTGTAGACGAAGAGCAAAAGTTTGGAGTGGCCGTCAAAGAGAAGCTCAAAACGCTTAAAGACAATGTAGATGTGTTGACTCTGACAGCGACCCCTATTCCAAGAACCTTGCAGTTTAGTTTAATGGCAGCACGTGATTTATCTGTCATTACCACTCCACCTCCTAACAGATACCCCATAGATAGTCAAGTAATTCGTTTGAGTGAAACTATTATTCGGGATGCGATTCATTATGAAATTCAGCGGTCAGGGCAGGTTTATTTTATTCATAACCGGATTGAAAATATTAAAGAAGTGGCGGGGCTTATCCAGCGTCTAGTACCCGATGCAAAAATTCGTGTGGGTCATGGGCAGTTAGAAGGACGTAAGCTGGAACAACTTATGCTTGATTTTATGAGCGGTGAGTTTGATGTACTGGTCAGTACTACTATTGTGGAAAGTGGATTAGACGTCCCAAACGCCAACACCATTTTTATTAATAATGCCAATAATTTTGGATTGAGTGACTTACACCAAATGCGTGGACGTGTAGGAAGAAGTAATAAGAAAGCCTTTTGTTATTTCATTACTCCTGACTTTCATGCGATGACTGATGATGCGCGAAAGCGCATATCTGCTTTAGAACAATACACTGCTTTAGGAAGTGGATTTAATATTGCCATGAAAGATTTAGAAATAAGAGGTGCAGGTGATTTGTTGGGAGGTGAACAAAGTGGGTTTATTAATGATATTGGATTTGAAACCTATCAGAAAATTCTTAATGAGGCGATTGAAGAACTCAAAGAAACAGAATTTAAAAATTTATATAACGAAGATATAAACACTAAAGAATTTGTAAAAGAAGTCACTGTTGATACGGATTTTTCACTTTTGTTTCCAGATGATTTTGTCAATAATATCACAGAGCGTTTGAGTCTCTACACACAATTAAATTCATTGAAAACTGAACCTGAACTAGAGTTGTTTGAACGCGATTTAATTGATCGTTTTGGGGCTTTGCCAACTCAGGTAGTAGATCTTTTGGACAGTGTGCGTATTAAATGGTTGGCAACGACTTTAGGTTTTGAGAAAATAGTGATGAAGCAAGACAGGCTTATTGGGTATTTTATTAGTGATCAAGACAGTCGTTTCTATCAAAGTATTCATTTCTCTAAAGTGCTACAATACGTTCAAGCGAATCCAAGATTATGCACTGTAAAAGAAAAGCAACTGCGCTTGGGGCTTCGACTTTTAATGAGTTTTCCAAATATCAAATCTGTTCAAGAGGGTTTAGAAGTATTAAAGCCAATTCTTTTGTAGGGACGCTTAAGTTATTAACAACAAATAGTCTTAAAAGTGATAAAAAGCATTTTTGATATGTTCAATTTGAGAAGTGTCTTTTGTTGCTACAATAGCGATAATATCAAATCGTACTTCTAAATCTAATTTATGAGACACCACATAGTAATCAACCGCTACAATGATGCGTTGAATTTGTGCGGGTTTTAAAAACTCTTGTGGGGATCCAAAAGCCGAGGTACTTCGAGTTTTAACTTCTACGGCAATTAGCCACCCCTCTTTTTGAGCAATAATATCAACTTCTGCTTTTTGATAGCGGTAATTTTGGGTTAAGATTTTATACCCATTTGATTTTAGATAGTTAGCTGCTGTTTGTTCTCCAGACAAGCCTCGATTATAGGACTGGGACATTTGTTTAGGGGTTTCTTAGAATGAGACCCTAGTATGTTTTTTAGTCACATCGAGTTTAATATGACGTCCGAAATAAAGCGCTCTGTTTTCTAGTTCATGTCCTGCAGGAAATCCAAAAGCGACTGGAATATTGGTATTTTCTAGAATGTCTAATATGAGTGCTTCAATAGTTTGTCCCCATTCAGGGTTGTTGGTTTTTAGCTTACTCATATCTCCAACAATTACTGCAGAACATTGTTTGAAATAACCAGCACGTTTTAAGCTTTGTAATTGCCGATCAATATGGTATTTGTGTTCACCAATTTCTTCAATAAAAATAATTTTCCCTTTGGTATTTAAGCTTGTTTTACTTCCTAGAGTGGCCGTTAGTAATGATAAATTCCCGCCAATAAGTTGTCCGGAGGCAATTCCTAGCTTGTTTTCTTTATGGCCTTTTATGTCATAGCTATCAAGGGCCCCAAAAAGTGCTGATTTCAAAGTTTCAATAGACGGTTTTATGGCTTGCTCATCTTCTGTTAAGTTAATACACATCATGCCGTGTATGCTTTCATAGCCTAAATGGTTTAGTGTGGAATGTAGGACTGTAATGTCTGAATACCCCACAATCCATTTCGGGGATTTTATAAAACCCTCAAAATTGAGTTTATCAATAATTCGCAAGCTGCCGTAGCCACCTCTTGCACACCATATTGCTTTTATATTTGGTTGATCTAATGCCCATTGAAAATCGCTAGCTCTCTCTTTATCAGACCCAGCAAAATGATTTGCTTTTGTTTCTATGTGCTTTCCAAAGACCACCTCTAGACCCCAATTATTTAGAAGTGTTTTTGTTTTTTCAATGACTTCACTATCTTGTTTCAATACGCCTGCAGGAGCTATTACAGCAACAGTATCTCCAATTTTTAAGTAAGCGGGACGAATCATCTCAGAAACAGTATTAGTAGTCATTTTTTTTGTTTTAGGGATCTGCATAGGCAGAACATCTGTACTAGCAATCGATAACAGAAAAAGGCAGCAGATGAAAGATTTAAAAATCATTTTACAGGGCTTTTCGTAAAGATAAGAATTTCTCTAAAATTCTGTTTCTAATTAGAAGTAATATTATGTATTTTTGTGCTTATAAATAACATACAATGTCAAAACGTTATACCATTACAGCCGCCTTACCTTACACCAACGGACCCTTGCATATAGGGCACTTGGCAGGCGTTTATGTCCCTGCAGATATCTATGCCCGCTATTTGCGTTTAAAGGGTCATGATGTGGCTTTTATTTGTGGAAGTGATGAACATGGTGTGCCTATTACAATTAAAGCAAAAAAAGAAGGAGTCACTCCCCAAGATATTGTAGACCACTACAATGCAAACATTAAGGCCTCCTTTAAAGAATTTGGTATTTCGTTTGATAATTACTCACGAACCTCTGCAAAAATACATCACGAAACAGCTTCCGAATTTTTCACGACCCTTCATGGCAAAGGAGAATTTATTGAAGAGACAAATGCGCAGTTGTATGATGCTGAAGCAGGGCAGTTCCTAGCCGATCGTTTTGTGGTTGGTACCTGTCCTAAGTGTGGGAATGAAGAAAGTTACGGCGACCAATGTGAAGCCTGTGGGACGTCTCATAATGCCACGGATCTTATAAAGCCAAAATCAGCTATTACGGGAGCAACTCCCAGCTTAAAAGAAACAAAACACTGGTTTCTTCCGCTTGACAAGCATGAAGCATTTTTAAAAGAATGGATTTTAGAAGGACATAAGTCAGATTGGAAACCTAATGTTTATGGTCAATGTAAATCCTGGATTGATGATGGATTACGCCCACGAGCGGTCACTCGTGACTTAGACTGGGGGATCCCTGTCCCTGTCAAAGGCGCTGATGGAAAAGTTTTGTACGTTTGGTTTGACGCCCCAATAGGCTATATTTCTTCTACCAAAGAATGGGCCCAAAGAGAAGGTAAAGATTGGGAGCCTTATTGGAAAGATAAAGACACTACTTTAGTCCATTTTATTGGCAAAGATAATATTGTATTTCACTGTATTATTTTTCCGGCTATGCTAAAAGCGGAAGGCAGTTATATTCTTCCTACAAATGTCCCTGCGAATGAATTTTTAAATTTGGAAGGTCAAAAATTATCCACGTCCAAAAACTGGGCGGTGTGGCTACCAGATTATTTAAATGAATTTCCTGAAAAACAGGATGTGTTGCGTTATGTACTTACAGCAACAGCCCCTGAGACAAAAGACAATGATTTTACTTGGAAAGATTTTCAAGCTCGAAATAATAATGAATTAGTGGCTATTTTTGGTAACTTTATCAATAGAGTAGTGGTGTTGACCAATAAATATTATGATGGGGTCATTCCATCGCCTAATGCGTTTTTAGAGGTAGATAAAGAAACTTTAAAAACACTTCAATCTTACCCAGAAATCATTTCTAAGTCTACTGAACGTTATCGTTTTAGAGAAGCCAGTCAAGAACTTATGAACTTGGCGCGTCTTGGAAATAAGTATTTAGCGGATGCTGAACCCTGGAAAGTTGTAAAAACAGCTCCAGAACGGGTACAGACAATCATGTATGTAGCACTACAAATCGCAGCAGCTCTAGCGGTAGTGTCGGAACCCTTTTTGCCAAGGACCTCTCAAAAGCTAAAAACAATGCTTAATTTGGAGCCTCTTACATGGGCTGATATAGAAAGTGGAGATCCGCTATTGAAGTCTTCTCATCAAATTGGTGAGGCCTATTTATTATTTGAAAAGATTGAAGATACAGAAGTTGAATACCAGTTAGAGAAACTAGCTCAAAGTAAGTTGGCTAATGAAATAGCTAATAAAGTAATAGAGCCTCAAAAAGAAACGGTTTCTTTTGAAGACTTTTCAAAGTTAGACATTCGCGTAGGAACCATTATTGAAGCTAAGAAAATGCCAAAAGCAAAAAAACTTTTAGTGCTTCAGGTAGACACTGGAGTTGATGTTCGGACCATTGTCTCAGGGATTGCCGATAGCTTCACAGCTGAAGAGGTGATTGGTAAGCGCGTGACTGTATTAATAAACCTAGCACCACGTGCCTTACGAGGAGTTGAAAGTCAAGGAATGATTTTAATGACTGAAACGGCTGAAGGAAGGCTCGTATTTGTGAATCCAGACGCAACCCATGACACTACAAATGGTTTAAAAATTAGCTAGGTTACTCCGACTGCTAATATGTAAGTTATAAATTTTGTTGAGACCTAAGGTTGTAGTACCTTTATCCCTAACTAATTGTATAGCTTTTATGGCGGGATCAAATATTACTTTAAAACAACTTTCATCTATATTAGGGGTGTCTATTTCGACCATCTCAAAAGCCCTTAATGATAGTCATGAAATAAGTGATGCTACCAAAAAAAGGATTGTAGAGTTGGCCAAATTACATAATTACCAACCAAACAAAATCGCCGTAGGGCTCAAGTCTGGTAAAACCAACACCATTGCGGTGGTGATTCCTAGCGTACAAAATAGTTTTTTTGCACGTGCATTATATGGAATTGAAAGTATGATCTCTGACACAAATTTTAATATAATTGTGTGTTTAACAAAAGAGTCACATGCCAAAGAAGTAGAGACTTTTAATATGTTATCCAATGGCGTTGTCGATGGTTTTATTGTAGCTGTTTGTGAAGAAACACAGAACTTACAAAACTATGATCACTTCACCAATGTGATTGATAATGGGAAAACTGTAGTCATGTTTGATAGAGTAATTGATTCTGTTGACTGCGGAAAAGTAACCACGAATGATTTCACTGCTTTATCTGAGGCCACTCAAAAACTAATTAGTTCAGGGCGTAAGGAAATCATATTATTATCTACGATTCATAAGTTAAATGTTGGAAAGCAGCGAGCACAAGGCTATGTAAAAGCCATGGAGGCTGCAGGCTTACCAGCAATTATGTTAGAATCAGATGATAAGCAAGCAGGAGCTGTCATGGGAGCATATTTAAAATCAAACGTCGCAGATGCTGTCATTGCGTTAGATACAGACGCTTCTTTAGCCGCTTTAAAAGCAGTAAAAGCTTCCGGAAAACAAATTCCAAAAGACATAGCGGTTATTGGCTATGTTAGTGAGCGAATGGCACACAACCTAACACCCGAATTAACAACGATCAACCAACATAGTTATACGATTGGGAATTCTGCTGCAACCATGATGGTAGAAGCGCTCAGAACCAAATCCAAGGAAATAAAGCAAGTAGTTGTTAGTTCAACATTATCGGTGCGTGACTCGTCTTAAACGCTACAAGCCCACAAAGTGAGCTTGTATGTGAGTTTTATGCAGTTGCCTTTCCTAACAGAAGCAATTCGTTTACCACAACTTCAGTAATATACTTTTTAATCCCTTCCTTATCATCATAGCTTCGTGAGGTAAGCTTGCCCTCGATTGCAATTTCTTGCCCTTTTTTCACATAGTTTTCAATGAGTTCAGCGGTCTTGTTCCATGCAACAAGATTATGCCATTCTGTTTTAGTTTGTTTTTCTCCATTAGCATCTTTATAGGATTCATTAGTTGCTAGAGAAAACTTAGCTAATTTTTTGCCACTATCTAAAGTTATTATTTCTGGGTCATTTCCCAAGTTTCCAATTAACTGTACTTTGTTTCTAAGTGTGTTCATAATTATTAATTTTAAGGTTATTACAGTTTACTATCGAATGATTCGACTTTGCAAATATGCGACACCGCTTAAGAATTAGTCGGTTAGTATCTATTTGATTTCGTTTGTAAACACTTGTAGTCGTTTGTAATTGAATAATTTATAGTATCTTTGAGAGAGTCTAATTAAATAGTTACCAAATGAAAAAGCAATGCCCAGAATGTGATGATTTAATTATTGGCCGCACGGACAAGAAATTCTGTAGCGATGGTTGTCGCAACAGCTACAACAACCGTGTCAATAAAGATCAAAAAAATCTGATCCGTAATATTAATAACAGATTGCGAAAAAATTGGCGAATTTTAGAATCTCTTAATCCGCATCAAAAAACAAAGTCAACACGTGATAAGTTAATAGCTAAAGGATTTGACTTTAACTATTTTACAAGTATATACACCACCAAATCAGGAACCGTTTACTATTTTGTCTATGATCAAGGATATTTGCCTTTAGAAAACGAGTATTATGCATTGGTAAAAAGAGAATAGATCCCTATTTTTTCACTTTATCAGAAAACTTTCCCGTTTATTACCTCATTAGCTTCTTGGTTACTTTGCCCTTGCAGGTGCTTTATAACTCTCATATATTTGAAGTATGTAATTTAATATCTTACTTAAAAGTTAAATTGGTTAATTTTGAAAAGCACTACTTCGGTAGTGCTTTTTTTTTGATTCGATCTAAAATATTTCCCGTTTATTGTTTGCTTAGTCTTTGATTTCTTATCCTGTTTAGTCGGACTCATGTTTTGTGTCCCTATTTTGTTAAATAGGAGTAAAGACGAACGCTTCTATTGCTGTGCTCTTGTATTGGCCTGAAAATTTATGCTAGTAGATTTCAAATAAATCAGTTACTTTTGGGTTTAAAATTATATATAATGAATAAACTCAAATTCACTCTTATTTTAGCTTTTGCCTTTACTATGCAAATGCAATCACAAAACAGTTCTGACTTGTTAGCGCATTACAAAGCCTATTATGCACAAATGCAACAATTAGGGGATACTCAAGGAATTATTAATGCTATGAACCATTTGACTATTCTTGAGCCAACTGTTAGACGCCTAGACACCTTAGCATATATTTATATGAGTGATGGGAAGCATCGCCAGGCAATCTCGCTTTTGGGAGCTGAGGTAAACGAATCGGACACAGATTTAGATTCTCAGGTCAAAGCAATTAGTTTGAAATCTTTAAATGAACCCAAACTTGCCATTGAGCATTACGAAGTACTTTACAAGCGCAAGCCATCTCCTCAATTGGCGTATGAATTAGCAGATCTTAAGATTATAACAGACGACCTTACAGGAGCTACTATAAACATTTCATATGGTATTGCATATGCTACCTCCGACATGATGAAGGCTTACTATGAGTCACAAACGCCTTATCAAGTCTCTTTAATGGCAGGCTTTGTGTACTTAAAAGCGATTATTAAGTTTCGAGAAAACCCGGAGACCAATCACGATGCTTCAATAGCTATTTTGGAAGAAGCACTACAAATAGCACCAAACTTTAATTTAGCAACGATTGCTATTAATGCCATAGGTTCTCAAAAAGAAAGTTTAGAAACCAAATAAGTGTTTTATTATTACAAAAAAAAAGCAGCGCTACAGCGCTGCTTTTTTTGTTATGATCTTATCTTGTTTTACCAGATTCGAACGCGCTGTTCTTCAGCTATGTACATTTCGTCTCCTTCTTTAATGTCAAAAGCTTCGTAAAAAGCATCTATATTTTTTAAAGGTTGAGTGGCTCTTTGAATCCCTGGAGAATGTGGATCTGTTTTAATTTGTGTTCTAAGAGCATCTTCGCGCGTGAGTGTTCTCCAAACTGTTGCCCAGGACATGAAAAATCGTTGTTCTGCCGTAAATCCGTCTATGTCTTCGGGTCGTCCATTAGTGTCCATATATAATTGAAGTCCGTCATAAGCTCCTAAGACCCCACCTAAGTCACCAATATTTTCTCCTAAGGTAAACTTTCCATTAATGTATACACTGTCCAAAACTTCAATAGCACTGTACTGTTCTGCAAGGGCATTTCCGCGTTTTTCAAATTCAATTAAATCCGCATCTGTCCACCAATTATTCACATTTCCATCGCCATCAAAACGGGCTCCAGAATCGTCAAAGGCATGTGATATTTCGTGGCCAATAACGGCTCCAATTCCTCCATAATTAACGGCCTCATCAGCGGTAAAGTTATAGAAAGGAGGTTGTAGAATTGCTGCTGGAAAAACAATCTCATTGTTCATCGGATTAAAATAGGCGTTTACGGTTTGAGGAGGCATTCCCCACTCGGCTTTATCTACGGGCTGTCCAATTCTGGATATATTCTCTTTTGAACTCCAGTTAGCAACTGCCATCATATTTTCTGCATAACTATTTCCTTCTAGTACCTGTAAATCTGAGTAGTCTTCCCATTCGTCTGGGTAGGCGATTTTTACGGTAAACTTATCTAGTTTTTCTACAGCTTTTACTTTCGTTTCATCACTCATCCAATCCAATGCCATTATTCTGCTTTGGAAGGCTTTGATGACGTTAGCAATCATTTTTTCAGCTTTTTCTTTAGCTTCTGGTGGAAACTTAGCTTCCACATATAATTTCCCGATAGCTTCTCCCACTGAACCATTGACGGTTCCTAAGGCGCGTTCTTCAGCAGCACGTTGTGCTTTAGAACCATTGAGTGTTTTGCTATAAAACTCCCAGTTTGCGGTTTCAATTTCTGTAGTTAAATAACCAGCGGCACTGTCAATTGTGCTCCAAGTCATTAGGGTTTTGATATCCTCGATAGAGGTCGTGCTAAGAAAGCTGTTTAAAGCAACCATATAAGACGGTTGCATTACAAGTACGGACTCTAAAGGGGCCGTAATCCCTAAGTCTGCACTAAACTTATCCCAGTCTATAACTGGTGTCATTGCATTGAGTTCTTTAAGAGTACGAGGGTTATTAAAGTTGCGAATATCACGACTTTCAACTTTATCCAATCTTGGCTTCGCAAGTTTTGTTTCTAGTTCAAGAATACGTTTTGCAGCGGTCATTGCACTTTCCTCATCATAATCAACAAATTGTAGCATGCGTGCAATATGGTCTATGTATTGTCCTCTAATTTCTACGGACTTAGTATCTTCATCTAAATAGTAATCACGTTGAAGCCCCAAACCACCAGGAAATACCCAAGCGGTATTCATACTACTATCATTTAAATCTGGAGATGCTCCTATGCCTGCAAAAGGCGCCGAAACTCCTATAGTGGTTGCATATACAGTTTGCATATCTGAAATTGTTTGTATGCTGTTAATCGCTTCTAAAAGTGATTTAATGGGGGAGATGCCTACTTTGTTTCTAGCAACGGTATCTAATTCTGATTCAAAAACTAATAATGCTTTTTTCTGATCCGTTCCATCAGCGTAGGTTCCAAATTCCTTAGAGGTTTTTATTATATCAAGCACATCATTCCGTGTTGATTTTCTGAGGACGCCAAACCCTCCCCAGCGTGTTTCATCGTCTGGAATGGTATTGGTTTTCATCCAGTTTCCATTCACATAGTCATAGAAGTTGTCTTTTGGATTGACCGAAGGATCCATGTTTTCTAATATGATTCCTGGAATTTTGTTGGTCTCAGCGGAGGGGTTGTTTGAGTTGTTTTTGCAAGCATTCAAGCTTAAAATACTAAGCGCACTTAGCAATGTCAATTTTTTGAGGTTCATAAGTTTGTTTTTAAGTAAATAGAGCTTCAATTTAGCTAAAAATTAGAGGTAATTACAATTTTAAATGTTAAACTTATAAGAGCTATTAATTCTATAATTAATTCAAAATCAGTTTGCGTGTAGTTTGTTGGTCATCAACTTTGATTTGTAAAAAATAAATTCCACTAGAATAACCTTGCATTTGCAACGGATATGTTGTTGATGGATTTATGTTTTTATTTACAAACAATCGCTTTCCTGTAATATCTGTTACTTGGAGGTCGTACGGTTTATTATTTTGTACTTGTATGTAAAACACATCTTTAGAAGGGTTTGGGTAAACGGCGAGTTGACTTAGTTCAAAACTTCCGGTGTTCAATGCGGTACCATCTACAAAAAAGTCATCAATAACCACCCCTTCTTGGTTCACACTTTGATCTGCTTCAAATACAATTCTAAAAATCATGCTAGGTTCTGTACTAAAAGCGTCTAGAGCATAGCTGTATTGGTTCAGCGCACTTTCCGTTCCAGTCCATTGCCCTCCCACACAGTTAAAGCAATTATCAGCGACCCCATCTCCTGCGATTCGGCTACTGTTGTACCAGTTTGGAGTATCGGCTGAGCCTAACAAATTCCATGATACTCCTTGATTTGTTGAATATTCTACATACACTAAATCCCAGTCGGTTTCCAAATCAAAAGCCATATCAAATTTTAGCACTGGGTTGGCGATATTAGTCAAATCATAGCATTGAGATACCAGGTACCCTTTTTGTTGATCCCCATGATTTCCATCCAAATTGGTTGCATACACATTTACGGGTGAGGCAGCGCTGTTAAGTAGTGCCCCACTTGGGACTCCAAGCTCCCATATATCATCCCCAGTTTCAGTCAATACAATAAGGGCATCTTCAACGTTTTCAAACGTATTAACTTGTTGAGCAGTTCCGAGGTCGTTGGCATAAAAAATTATTTCTACATTGTTATTGGAACTAAAAAAGTCATCTACTATAGTAGTGGTTACGTTTAGGGTGTGTAGACCTCTACTAAGCTCAAGCGTGTCCAAATCAATAAAGGCATTGTCTCCAGAAATAATACTTCCGCTCCAGCTTGATGAAACTTGCTCACCACCATCAACAGTATAGACGATATCCACGTTGCTTATGGTGTTTTGCCCATTGTTTTTTACTTTTAGTTGTGGAGAGATATCCCCACAATTAACTTGTGTAGACAGTGGATTTTCTACCCCAACAAGTTGGATGTCATTTGCCGCAACTTCTGAAACAGCGAGTTCACTTCTCCAAGCGCCTCTTCCATAGGTGGCTGCTGTGATATTATTATCAATACTGTTAATGCTTAAATCTCTTACATCTGAATTAGGTAAGTTAGTATCAAAAGCTTCCCAGTCATTGTCATTGTCATTAAATCGGTAAACACCCAAACTAGTACCTAGATAAAGCACATTGTCAGAGGTATTCTTTTGATGTTTTATAATATTTTTGGCCACATTAGGCAGCGAGCCTGTAATGTCCGTAAAACTATCCCCTTGGTTAATTGATCTGTATACGTTTCCGTTATTCCCTCTAGTGGTTACATATAAAACCGTATTATCTGAGTTGTTTACTTCAATCGATGTGATGTTATTAGAAAAGTTTGTTACGGTAGAAAAGGTAAGTCCGTGATCGGAACTTTTTTGAAGGGTTGCGTTCAATCCAACATAGATAATATCAGAGTTAATCGGGTCTAGTTCTAAAACGTCAATATTTGTTCCAAAACTTGGAGATACTTCGGTCCAGATACCCTGGTTAAAATTATACAGACTGCTATATCCGGCATAAACCTCACTGTCTTTATTTATTGAAAGTGGGGTAATCCAATTGCCGGTTGTTGGTCCGTTATATCCAGAGGTGCTCCCTGGAAGCCCAGAATTATCATTCACAAACAGGCTTTGACCCCTTTGCATAAAACCATAATATAAGCTGTCGTTATTGGGGTCAATGACCCCCTCCATTCCGTCGCCTCCATGCCAACTAGCCCATTGACCACCAAATCCAAAACCTCCGTTATCTTGTGCTCCTCCAGCAATTTTATTGGAGTCTAGTTTTGATACTGATATTCTGTAAAATTGGGTGATTGATAGGCCTACAGTCAAATCTTCAAAAGAAGTGCCACTATCGGTAGATTTAAACACACCGCCATCCGAACCTACAAATAATCCGTTATCAAAATCTCGAATAAAATGAATATCTGCATGGGTATAAGAAGCGTTTCTAGTGCCCCAATCATTGATTTGAGAGAATGAATCCCCTCCGTCTTCAGATTTCCAAATATTTAAGACACCAACATATATTTCATCCGGATTGGTATTGGAAGCCCCGAGTGCAAAATCATACCATGCTTGTGACACCCCGTCAAAAAGATCTGTTGTATTAGCCATTTGGGTGAATGCCAAGCCATTATTTGTGGATCTATAGATTCCTTGGTAGTCATAGCCCTCTGTAGCGGCTGCTACATATACATAGGCTCCATTTGCTTGGGTCACATCTATAATTAGGCGTCCAGCTGATGATGGAAGTCCTAAAGTAATTTGAGTAAAACTATCACCTGCATCAGTGGATCTAAAAAACTGCGAATTAGTCGTCGCATAAATTATGTTCGGATCTGAAGGGTTTACTTTCAAATCTCTAAAATCCCCGGACTGAGTGATGACCCAATTTGTTCCTCCATTTGTGGTTTTGTAAACCCCATTACTTGTAACCACCCATAACATGTTGGAGTCTGTTGGGTTGATATAAATTTCTGAAGTTCTGCCCGGAGAATTGGAAGGGTTCAGCCCTGTTTGCTCCCAGCTTGCCCCGCCATTGGTAGATTTCCATATTCCAACGCTGTAGGTATCGTTTGCATCGTCGTCTCCAGTAGCAATATAAATTATGTTACTATCATTTGGGTCAATTGCAATTCCAGAGACTCCTATTTGTGGAAGGTTGTCTGTCAGGGGTACATAGGTTATCCCTGCATCTATAGACTTCCAAATACCCCCACCTGGTGCCCCTACATACATAGTGTTGGAGTTGTTTGGATCCATAATAATACAGTTTACACGTCCTAAATTCAAGTAATTTGTAGAACGGTTTATAAAATCTACCGGACCCAGAGAGTACCAATCACTCTCGTCTGTCATAGCTGCAGAACTAGTAGTGCGTAACTGTTTTTTAAATGTTTTTTGTTCCCAGCTGTTCCACATTTCTATTGTAGACGGTAAAAACCCATTGACATCAACATAATTTTCCCAATGAGCTTCCCAGCGTTTAAAGGGTTTGTAACCACTTCCCTTGGCCTCTTTATTGTGTGTTTCCCAATATGCATTCCCTGCACTAACTATAGCATCATAAGTTAATGGACCCCGTTGTGATGATTTAAGTTCTTTCATCCAGGGAGTTTCTAATTCTATTTGGGCATTGGCCCCTAATAAAGTGCAAAGTCCTAACAGTAAAAAGTAGTTTTTCATGGTTAAATTGAAATTTAATAAAAAAGAGTTTTAGCTCTTTATTAGTACTTATTGGTTATTAGTTGTTGTTATATTTTTTTAAATTAAAAAATAGCTAAACTACTTAGTTTTAGAGATAAGTTGTGACTCTTTTTCTAGTGTTTTAGATATTTGAAACATTAAATTTGAGTAGGCTTCAACTAAAGACTCTTTAGCAGGATCAAATTCAATTGAATTATTTTGATCAATACCATATTCTATTCTCAATTTATATGCCAAAGTCTCCAAGACCTTAAAACGAGCCAAAATACTAGGGGTATTTAAAGTGTTTGGGATATCGGATTCTAGGTTTGAAAACAAGGATTTTAAAGCCTCTTCTGTATCTTCAAAAAGCTGGTATTTTCCGTCAGAAATATCTGTAATTGCTTTTGTAAGATCGGTTAAAGCGCTCCAGTCTGAAAGCGACGAGGGCATGTCGTTATTAATACTAAGTTTAGCTTCTGGGGGGGTATTCTTAATTTTTGTAATTTCAGATAGTTCTGGCCCTGGACTGGAATTGCTTTTGGAAGCTTCTTTACAGTTTTGTAAGGCAATAAACGCGAACAAAGAAAAAAGTATAGTCTTGGATTTATAAATCATCAATGGGTCGCTGTTTTGGTTTTAACAGCCACAAAAGTATGTAATAAAATAGATGAATTTCACAAAAAGATGTTAAATAACCTTATGAATTGCTATATGCAACTGTTTTGTTTTTGTAATATCTGATACTAAAACGGGCGTATTATTCAAAAAGGCTGTAAGGATTAGACTAGGTTTTTGTTAGGGATTGTTTAGTTTTATGGTTTTAGATGACAGTCCTAAAATTAGTATTGGTACAGTCTCAATATTTTAAACAGAGTTGTTTTTAGAAGAATGTAACTTATTTTTGTTCAGACACTCCATACCCATATCCATACCCATAGTTATAGCCGTATTCATATTTATAGCCTAATTTTTCTCCAATCCCGTTAAATATGACCCCAATATGATTCACTTTTCCACTTTTGAGTAGATTAGCAGGTATTTCTAGCAGTGATTTCTCTGTATGCCCAAATTTAGTAAGGAAGACCATAAAATCACAGTACTTACTAATTAGGCTGGTGTCTGCTACAAGCAATATAGGAGCAGTATCAAATATAATGTAATCATAGAGGGGTTTCATTTCTGTAATAAAGTGCTCAAATCTACCATTTTTTAGAAGTGCTGATGCATTTGGTGGGATGGCTCCAGACAACACCATATCAATAGGTAATTTCTTAGAATTGCTTTCTTTTAAAATACAATCTGCTGCTTTCATTTCAGGATCATTCAAGTATAACGACAGTCCTTTTTGATTTTTATCAATTCCAAAATAGCTATGTAGCTGAGGGTTTCTTAAGTCAGCTCCTACTATTAATACTTTTTTGTTAATACTGCTATACGCTAAGGCTGTATTGATCGCATTAAAAGTTTTCCCTTCACCCTTAATAGAAGAAGTGAAAAATATTACTTGTGCTTCCGTTGTGGGTTTTTTAGGCATTAAGAAATCGATCGAAGTGGTTAAAATCCGGAATGATTCTGTAAAAGGGGTGTTTTCGTTGGGGTCCAAAAACAGTTTGTTTTTTGCAAATTGTGGTATTTCAGCAAGTAGTGGCAGCTCTTTTAGGGCTTTTACCAGCTCTTTAGTACTGCGCACTTTAGTGTCTAATAGAAACATCAGGTAAATCACTCCCAACGGAACCAAAAGCCCCATAAGTAGTGCGCCTAAGTAAATGATTTTCTTTTTTGGTCCGACAGGAATGGGGTTTGTAATCCCATAATCAATGACTTTTACATTAGAAACGGTCACGGCATACTCCACCGCCGCTTGTTCTCTTTTTTGCAGTAGAATGATGTATAGCTTTTCTTTTAAGTTTTGCTGTCGTTCTATTTTCCGAAGTATATTTTCTTTTTCCGGAAGCATCGCAAAAGCCGAGTTTGCTCTTTGCTGAGCGGCTTTACTTTGGTTTAGAGTGGTTTGTAGCTGTTGCAGATAGCCATTAACTGATCTAGAGATGTTGTTTTTAAGCTCATTGATGTTGGATTCCAATGCACTCACCGTGGGGTTGTTTGCCCCTCCACTGGTTTTTAGCTTTTCATAGGTTAATAAGGCGGTATTATAATCTGAAATAAGTTGATTAGTACTAGCGTTTTCAATTCCAATATTGGCCGGCAATAATTGAAACCCAGCATCATCAATCAGTGTGTTTTTTAAAATGTCAGACAATAAAATTTGGGTTTCGATATTAAATAAAACCTCTTCTTTTAGGTTTTGATTTTGAATAGAAATACCGGCATCAGCCTCTATAAAACTGATGTTATTGGAGGTTTTGTAATTCTTTTTAGTGTCTTCAATAGAATCCAGTTCTTTCAATAAAAACTCAAAACGCTGGTTAACAAATTCGATTGTCCTTTTAGATATTTCTTGACGGTCATTAATTCCATCCGCTTCATATTCGGCGATTAAGGCGTTGAGTATGGTTTTGGCTTTTCCTCCGTTATTACTTATTAAGCTCAAGAGCAGAACATCATTATCCTCTCCCTCCACATTAATTTCTACAACTTTTTTGAGGGCTGTAGCCGTATTTAATACAGTATTTATTTGTACACTATAGTTTGGGTTTTCAAGGACAGAGGCGTCTATTTCAGCTAGGGGTGTAATGTTTATTGGAAATCCCTTTTCAGTTCCTTTATAGCTATACCCAGAAGTGGTGAAGCTTTCTTCAGACTCGGAATCTGTTATCTCATAACCATTTTTAGTTATTTTCAACTCATATATTAAATTCTCAAGCAGTGAGTCTGGATGAGCGGCATAAGACACTTCAAACGCAGGAGTAAAGATTTCGTTGCTGCCGAAACTATTG
>CAJIZJ010000043.1 GCA_905181825.1 uncultured Flavobacteriaceae bacterium | reverse complement strand
AGTTGTTTTTTCGTTTTTATTAAGGATGTATTGCCTATTTGACGAATACCATTTACCAATAGTCTCTGCTTTTAACGAATAGTGAGATGTATTCAAGTCGCTGTCTTTAAGAATTATTTTTGCACCTTTTTTAAAACTCCAAACAATATCTCCAAAGAGCTGTCCGCCTTGTAAAATAGAAAATGAGGTTCCCCAAAACCCTTTCTTTTTTATGTTATAGGTTTTGTTGTTGTAACGAAACTGTATTTCTGAAGAATACCATTTTGGCTTTTGCCCTTTGACAACTACCACGCCATTTTCAAGGAGCTGAAAATCCTTATTGTTTTTGGCAATTTCTATTTTGATACGCTGGGTTTCATTGCTCATAAAAAACGGATTCTAATGTAACTATTTCGGCTGTATTTTATGTCAAAATATAAACCGTAGTTGGACAACGAATGACACATATAAAGGAATTTAGTCCACATAGTAAAATTTGTTATAAAGTGAGAATCGAAACAACTATAATTTTCACAGTTAAAAGCTTAATTCATTGCCTTTCAAAAGTAACAAATTTAGACCTAATTTCAAACACTTAAAATGGACTTCATAATAAAGTGACCTATAACTAATTAGGGGCGTTTTTAAAAAACAGCGTCAATAAGGAATTGTTAATATTAGCGCTTTAGAATCAATATTCAATAATTTACAGTCATTTTAAGCCTAGATAATTTAATTATTACTAATTTTAAGGTCCGAAATAATTCAGATATGAGTAAGGATATTATTTTAATTATTGGGGCTAACGGACAGTTAGGCTCTGTGTTAATAAAAGAACTTCAAACAATTCATGGCATACATAAAGTCATAGCATCTGACGTCTATTCAGTCCCTAATTTTGAAGGTATTTTTGAGCTTCTTGACGCAACTGATAAAGCCGCTATACATGAAATTGTGAAACAGTATTCGGTAACTCAGATTTACCATCTTGCAGCCATTTTATCTGCAAAAGGGGAAGAGCAGCCATTGTGGACTTGGGATTTAAACATGAAAATGATGCTCAATGTTTTTGAAGTGGCGAGGCTCACAGCTATAAATAAAGTGTTTTTCCCTAGTTCTATAGCGGTTTTTGGAGATCAGGCACCACTAGAAAACACGCCTCAATCTGCGTTTTTAAATCCTGCAACAGTCTATGGAATTAGCAAAGCAGCAGGCGAAAACTGGGCACAATATTATTTTACTAATTACGGATTAGATATTCGCTCTATTCGGTATCCTGGGGTTATTGGATATCAATCCATGCCAGGAGGTGGAACTACCGATTATGCGGTTGATATTTATCACAGTGCTGTTAAGAAAGAAACCTATGGCTGTTTTTTGAGCGCAGACACCAAATTACCTATGGTATTTATGGCGGATGCGATACGAGCTACTGTTGAGCTTATGGAGGCCCCTAAAGAAAATATCAAAACACGGACTGCATATAATATTGGAGCGATGAGCTTTAATCCCGGTGAAATTTTTGCAGAAATTAAAAAAGTATATCCTACTTTTGAAGTTGAATACCAGCCTGATTTTAGGCAAGATATTGCCAATAAATGGCCCAAAAGCATTGATGACAGCGAAGCTAGAAATGACTGGAATTGGGAACCAAAATATAATTTAAAATTAATGACAGCATTGATGCTCGAAAAGTTAGAAGATAAATACAACACAATCAAATCAAAATAATCAGCCATGTACGGAGCTATTAAGGAAAACTTACAAAGGGAATTAAAAGAGATTCAAGCCGCAGGCTTATATAAAAAAGAACGGATTATAACGACCGCTCAAGAGGCTGTTATTAAAGTATCTACAGGAGAGGAAGTGATTAACTTTTGTGCTAACAACTATTTAGGTTTATCCAATAATAAACAAGTTGTTCAAGCAGCAAAAGACACTCTGGATTCACATGGATTTGGGATGTCTTCTGTTCGTTTTATTTGTGGTACTCAAGATATTCATAAAGAGTTAGAGCATACAATCGCTGAGTTCTTTCATTGTGAAGACACCATTTTATACGCTGCTGCTTTTGATGCAAACGGTGGAGTTTTTGAGCCATTATTAGGCAAAGAAGATGCGATTATATCGGACGCGTTAAACCATGCGTCTATTATAGATGGGGTTCGTTTGTGTAAGGCCGCACGTTATCGGTATGCTAATAACGACATGGAGGCCTTGGAGGCTCAACTTATTGAAGCCAATAAACAAAATCACCGTTTTAAAATCATCGTAACTGATGGTGTTTTTTCAATGGATGGCATTGTGGCTCAGTTAGACAAAATATGTGATTTAGCCGATACTTACGATGCTTTGGTGATGGTCGATGAATGCCATGCGTCTGGGTTTATTGGAAAAACAGGAAGAGGCACCATGGAGTTAAAAGGGGTGTTAGGACGCGTTGATATTATAACAGGCACACTTGGAAAAGCACTTGGGGGTGCCATGGGTGGATACACGACAGGCAAAAAGGAAATTATTGAACTGTTGCGTCAGAAATCTCGGCCCTATTTATTTTCAAATTCTTTAGCACCTACAATTGTTGGGGCATCGCTTAAGGTTTTTGAACTGATCTCAAAAGATACTTCGTTGAGGGACCAATTGGAAGCAAATACTAATTATTTTAGAACTGAAATGGAAAAAGCAGGCTTTGATCTTGTTGGTGCAGATGCTGCTATCGTACCTGTAATGCTGTATGACGCCAAGCTATCTCAAGACATGGCCAATGCACTTCTAGAGGAAGGGATTTATGTTATAGGATTTTTCTTTCCAGTAGTTCCAAAAGATAAGGCGCGAATTAGAGTACAATTATCTGCGGCTCATACTAAGCAACATTTAGACAAAGCAATTAGTGCGTTTGTTAAGGTTGGGAAACGGTTAAATGTTATTTAGTTTTCAAAATCAGTAAAGACTTTAGTAAGCTCTTTTTTGTAAGCAGGTTGCAAAGTTTCAATCAAAATTAATTCGTCCTCACCGGCATTAAAAATCCGAACCCGTGTCTGTTTAGGAATCACAAATCCATTTCCAGTTACTATAGAGTCAATACCTTCCTTAAATTCCAAGCCAAGAGTACCGTTCAAAACAATACCGGTTGTCTTAAATTGAAGTTCAACGATGGGCTCCGTCCAAGTCGCTGGAGCATGCATTTTTATGAGCCCCAGCTCATCAGACTCAGTATAGTCATAAATATGCCGTTCCACATTGTCTAAAACAGGAATGTCTATTGGAGAAATACTGTGGTTTTGAGGCTGTAGCTTTTGTATACTAGTTGAAGTAAAGAGGTTCTCAGTATTTTTTAAGTTCGATTCACAGCTCAAAAAAAGACTCAAAAAAAAGAAAAGAGCCGTTTTCATTATTCCTTAATTACCATATCAATACACAAAACCGAGGCCACCATCATTAGCCTAGCCAAATCGTCTTTTGCTACGGAACTATTTATTTCTAGGATGTAGTTGTCGGCTGTGGTAAACAGCTCTTTCCCAATCCCAGCCCATTTTTTTGTAACAGTTCCAATGGCTTCTTGGTTTCTAACGAATTTAAAATCCCATGCAAAAAGGGACCCATTTAAACTGCAAATAAGAGTATCATTAACATCGAAAACGTCAAAGTTGTTTCCAAGAGGAAATAGCCGCTGTTTGAGGTAGCCTACTTTCTTTTCGTTTTCGTCATACACACTTACCCTTGAAAGAAAGAGTGAGATCCCTTTTTTTAATTTCAACACACGCTCGCTGTTTTCTGTGGTTATTTGAATATCAAAAGGGGTACAGCGCTTGAAGCCTGTAAACCGCAATAGTTTACTTACGATATTTAAGTCTATTTCTCGACACTGAAATAATAGCTGCTTGCTTTCTGGGTCGTAAATATCGTAGTTGCTAGACGCTTTAAACAAGCCAAGGTGTTCCTTGACAAAGAATAAATTAGTTTTAAGTAGTGGATGCATTTAGTCGACTTTAAATGTGAAAGACTATTTTAACAACCCTAATTGACTTAAAAATGAGTAGTTGTCAAAGAAATCTTGTTCTTGAAAAATCTTTCCGTTTTTCATGGATATAAGTGTAGCTCCACTGATGTCAACTTTGTTGTTTGTAGCTGGAATCCCAAACATTTCTCCGTCGTGTGTACCTCTAAAATTCCAATGTTTAACAAGTTTGTCATCTTGACCAAATATATCAATAATTGTAAATTGAGCATCCGAAAACCCGTTTAAATAATTAGCAAAGTAATCTCTAAAAGCATCAATTCCTTCAATATTTCCTTGTGCAGTTACAACAGTTGCTCCACTATCAAAACTATCCGTGTTTATCAAATTGGGATCCCTAAGCTCAAAAAAGCCCTCCCATACGGTAACATACATTTCTATATTTTGAGTGACATTTGAATTTGCTGCTTCCAGAGCTTGACAGTCTTCACTAGGCTGTTGAGCGCAGCTTACAATGATAAGAGAAAGAAATAAAACTAGTATATTTTTCATTTTAATATGTTAAATTTTAGTAAATATACTAATTATGAGTTGTTTATCAAAAGTTAAAATAAATTAGTTCCAGTGGGCTCCTACATGAATACTTTTGAATGCATTTTAAGATCATTTTTTTGAGTTTTGGAATATGATAGCTGTGTTGTTAGCGTATTTCAAGATACTGTATGCTCTTATAGTCTGCCGTATTATTATGAGATAGTTAGCTATTTATTAGTACGACCCCGTTTAGACAACCAAATACCAAAAAGTATAGCCTGGGTAAATCAAGCATAAGGAGCTTAAAATAGTTGCGTTTTAGTTATTTTTTAAATCATCAACTTTACAAGAAATAAATTTAGTGTAACTTAGTTTTATTATTTTTGGAAATGGTTTAACTATTTGTAAACAAACACGACAGGGAGATGAAAAAATACCTCATAATAACTTTAATAATTCTCGCATTTCAATCATGCGTTGGCGCTCAGAAAAATAGTGAACTATTTACAATATATTTAGTTAGACATTCGGAAAAAGACCTCACAACCAACAACCATTCAAACCCCCCACTGACTCAATGTGGAGAACAAAGATCGGAGAATCTAAGTGATTTTCTTAAAGATGTAAATCTAGACGTAGTATACAGTACAGACTATAGTCGAACTCAAAAAACAGCACTGCCAACAGCGCTGTCTAAAGGACTGGAGATTACAGGTTACAATCCTCAAGAACTTGAAAAATTTTCAAAATTATTAATCGCTAATCAACAAGACGCACTCGTTGTAGGGCATAGTAATACCACAGGCGTTTTAGCGGGTCTTTTAGTTGGTGAAGAGATAGGAGCATTTGATCTAGACATTTATGATCGTGTATATCAAGCATTAATTTATAAAAATAGCGGTCGTCTTCAGTTATTACACACGGCCTTTGATTGCAATGATTAAATGCGCAAATGGTTGTTGAGCCAAAATTATCGGTCACGGATCTAAGTTTTTTTTAGGAGACCATACTTTTACTGATTGACTTGCTGTTTTTTTATTTCTTTAAAAAACGAATTAACAACCCACTCCTTAGGCAAGTGCCTCGTTATGACTTATTGTGACCCAAACTCCAGAATTAATTAAATATTTCCTCGTTCGACGATAAACATTTGTATATTGAGTTCTTAAAAAAAAATTAACCTGGCTTCTGATGAATAAAAAAACTATTTTACCACTGCTATTTATAATTTCTATTTATAATTTTGGTTTTTCTCAACCGATTCCAATTGATAATTACTCTGTAAATGGTCTTGGACAAGCCCAATTATCAATTCAGGCCCAAGCAGGGAAATATTATATATTAGAGGCACAGCACAGTGCTACGTTTAATTGGGCGACCTCAATGACAATGGGTGTTGACGGAACCATGGTCATCTCTGAGGCGGCGGCGGCATATCCATTAGCAAACTATTCTATAACAGCGTATGATATAGCAACTCCCGCTGACTATGATGGAGATGGTATAGATGATGTTACAGAATTTAATAACATGCCTACGGATGCGCCTTTCAACTTTGCAGACCCTATTGATATTTCTGACGGCTCTACATCAATACCAGATACGGAAACCTTTATGACTTTGGCTACCGTAAATAATGTTGGTTGGGCACCATTTCTTGATGATCAAATGTATGTTAAGTTTGGGATTCTTAATAGAGATACTGACAATCCAGAGGTTTACTTTATTAACAGTAACACCTACACAATTCACGCAAGCTTTTGGAGTGGAATTGGAGCCTCTGTTACTGGAGATGATGCTTCTGGGGAGATTGTTTTTAATCCCAACGATATACTTCCAAGTGGGGTAATAGGAACGTATTCTTTCAATTTTTCTTTTGGAAACGCCTATGATTTTGAGGACACTCAAAGAACCTATGAATTATTGGTTGCGAACATGCCTTTTCTTCAAAATAATATGAACCACTTTATTGGTCAGTCTGATGAAGACAACCATATTAATAATTATGCGTCAGATTTTGTAGGGTCTAGAATAGAGGTTGTTTTAGAATCGGATGTTTTTGCAGAAATTAACTATATTCCTTTCCATGAAGCAGAAGGCTATGGGTTCTTTAAGCACATGACGAATCTTAACGAAACTCCAGGAAGCAGGGATATCGTTCTCTATGATGCATTACCTAACTCCCTGCCTAGAGTTGGAGGGATTATAACCTCTGTTATACAAACGCCGTTGTCTCACGTTAACCTAAGAGCTATTCAAGACAATGTTCCAAATGCATATATTGCAAATCCTTTAGCTAATGACGCCATAGCAAATCTGTTAGGAGGCTACGTTTACTACAAAGTAGAAAACGAGCAATATGAAATACGAGAAGCCACTTTAACTGAAGTAAATGACTGGTATGAAGAACTTAGACCTACAGAAGCACAAATTCCAATTCGAGATTTAAGCATCACAGAAATCTTACCTTTGGACGATATTAATTTTGACATGTCTACGGCCTTTGGTGCAAAGTGTTCTAACGTTGCAACGATGAGGTCATTCGACCTTCCTAGCGGCACTATTCCGGATGGTTTTGGAATTCCATTTTATTTTTATGATGAATTTATGCAATTCAATAATTTCTATGAAGAGGCCCAAGTCATGATAGACAATCCGACGTTCCAAACGGATTTAAACTTTCGGATTGAGCGTCTAAAAGATTTTAGAAGAGACATTAAAGACGCCCCAATGCCGCAATGGATGCTTGATGATTTACAAGCCATGCATGATGATTTCCCAGCAGGAACGGCCGTTAGATGTCGATCAAGCACTAACAACGAAGATTTACCTGGGTTTAGTGGTGCAGGCTTATACACTTCTAAAACTCAATATCTAGATGAAGGTCACATCTCCAAATCCATTAAGCAGATATATGCAAGTATGTGGAATTTTAGGGCCTATGAGGAAAGAGATTTTTATCGTGTGGATCACTTTATAGCAGCCATGGGATTGCTATGTCACCCTAATTTTCAAGAAGAGCAATCTAACGGGGTCGGAATTAGTATTGACCCTATTTACGACACAGAAGACACCTTTTATCTCAATACCCAAGTAGGGGAATCCTTGATTACAAACCCGGATCCGAACTCGGTTCCAGAAGAAATTTTATTATATGAAGACCCTTTACAAGGAGGGGGTTATCTTGTATTAAGACTATCCAACTTAGTAAATCCAGGAGAGCTGGTAATGGATCAAGCCTATCTTAATCAAATGAGAGAATTCTTAACGGTTATTCATGACGAATTTTCAATTCTTTATGATGTAGTAGGGGCGGAAGGTTTTGGGATGGATATCGAATATAAGGTAACAGCTCAAGATCAATTGGTAATCAAACAAGCAAGACCATGGGTTTCATTTTGGGCAGACATTACAGCCAATAATGATTTGGGTGTTACAGCAATTGTGGACCCTCAGTCATCTGCTAACCTAGGAAGTAATGAGCTGGTATCAGCCACCATTTCCAATAACGGTTTAAACGACATGAGCAATTTTGATATTGAACTTTTGGTAGACGGTCAATCTGTAGAAACGATTACGATTCCTGATATAATTCAGCCTTTTGCCGAAGCTGATTTTCAATTTCCAACCCCGCAAGATTTTTCAATTATTGGAGACTATAATATCACTGTTAGTGTGAGTCATGCGGATGATGAATACGAAAACAATGATACTTTAAGCGTAGTTTTAAGTAACATTCATGAGTTCGATGGGGCGCTTTCACTTGGAGAAGTAGCAGTTGTTTGTAATGACGTAGTTGAAGTCGAGGCTATTATTAATAACCTGGGACAGACCACCCTAACAACAGTGGATATAGAAGTCTTAGTTAATGGCCAAGTAGTTGAGGTTATTATTGATAACGTTGAGATTCCTTACCAAGAGCAAGGGACAATCGCACTAACGATTGACGACAATCTTTTAGAAACCTCTAATGCGATCACACTAAACCTGTTAGAAGTAAATAATCAAGTTGATGGAGATCTAACTAATAATTCAGTATCTACCACCACCACCCTAGATTCAGATTATGATATTATTACACTTGTTATCAACGCTGATAATTATGCTTACGAAACATCTTGGAAGCTTCTAGACAACACCAACGAAATTATATCTACGGGTTCTTTAAGTTCTAGCGACTCAAACAGCGTTTATAGTGAAGAAATTTGCGTTAATTATATGTCTTGCTTCTCTTTGTACTTTTACGATTCTTATGGAGATGGGATTTGCTGTGGTTTTGGCGAGGGCTTTTTTCAAGTTTTGGACGCATCCGGGGAGGTTATTCTTATAAATGACGGGGAGTTTGATAATTTCGTTAAAGAAGCGTTTTGTCTTGATGAATCTGGATGTGAAATCAACGCAGAGATCAATGTTTTACATGCAAGTTCTGATTCTGCCAATGATGGCACTATTACAATGAATACCAGTTCTGGGTTGAGTCCATTTCAATACAGCATTGATGGTGGACAGACTTTTTCTGAATCTAACACATTTGAGAATTTAATGCCAGGGAATTATAGCGTATTTATTCTTGGCGCTTCTGGGCTTTGCTCATTTGAGGAGACTGTTTCAATTTCAGCCTGTGTTCTTACGACAGTTGATGTGGTTGCGACCGCAGTTTCTTCTGTTGTTTCAACAAACGGCTCCATTGTTATCACGCCAACTTCAGGAATGGCTCCTTATCAATACAGTATTGATGGTGGACAAAATTTTGTAACAACAAATGTTTTTGCCAACTTACCTGTGGGCAACTACAATGTCATTGTCAAAGATGCATCGGAGATTTGCTCATATGAAACAGGCATTCCTATTCAAGTTGAAGGGTTGATTATCAATGAAATTAACTACAAATCAATTGTTACGTTCAACCCAGGCGACTGGATTGAATTGTACAATCCAAAAGGAGCGACCATAGACATTTCAAATTGGCAAATAAAAGACGACAATGACACCCATGTGTTTGTCATTCCGGAGGGCACTCAAATAGTAGGAAATGGGTTTTTGGTCGTTGTTAAAGACGCAGCCGCTTTTAGTAGTGTCTTTCCAAATATTCCTTATATAGGAGAATTGGACTTTGGATTTGGAGGGTCTGATGCCGTTAGAGTGTACAACTCCGATAGCAAGCTCATGGATGAAGTTGATTATGAGTCCGAAACACCTTGGCCAACTTGTGCCGATGAAACTGGAAACACTCTAGAACTGATCACGCCAGATTTAGATAACTCATTGTCTGAAAATTGGAGCTGTATCAATGAAAACGGAAGTCCAAATGCAGTCAACAGCAGTGAACTTTCCATTGATGAGGTTGCTTCTAGTATGGTCATTGTTTATCCGAATCCGGTAAAAAACACGCTTTATATTAAAGGCGATTTAGCCGCTTATGATATTGAAGTTTATTCATTGCTTGGCCAGCGAGTAATGACGACTTCCAATGCCAATGAAATTGATCTGAGCACGCTTAACGAAGGTGTCTACTTGATAAAAATAAGTACCGAAAACACAACCATCACAAAACGCATTATCAAGTTTTAACACAAAACTTGATAATGTTTATGGAGTACATTAAATAGCTGAATTTAAGGGACTAGCTGTGTCAAGTTGTTTAGAGCTTATATTTAAAGATATTTCTCCAAGTTTTAAGTTCACACTTGTAGAACTTGATTAATATCTCATATACAAAGTCAGAATAGTTTTTCATAATATTATTTATTACAGTTTTCACTTGAACAATTCTCACAACAGCAATTTTTACAATTGCCTTGCTGACATTCTTTGCATTTACAAGTACAGTTATTTTTCATTTTTCAAAGACTTTAATTAAATAATAGAGACCCAAAAAAGACAGTCCAATGATTAATAGGACACTAGCCCTAGTGCAAGACATAGGGTAAAAAGACAGCCAAAAGTTCCAATTGAGAGCCCTAGGTGTTTTAATTTAATCATTGTTAGTGTTGTGGTTTATACTTCAAATATAACAACACCCTCTATATCACAAACGGTAAATAACAGTCTCTTGAATATTTAAACTCTCTCATTGTTTAAGTTCAACCTATTTACGAGGCTTATAAATAGTTGAATTGAAAGAAGAAGATAATGCCTATGGGTTTACTCTTCTGAATAATTAGTAAGCCACCTAAAAGTGTTTAAAACAAAATTTTTCCAGTCGTATCCTTCAGTATTCATTCCAGCATACATTTTAGTTCCATCATCCATACTGAAAACCATTGCAGTAAAACCATTTGAATCCCCAAAAGCAGCAATTTTTCCAGAGCCATACATTCCTGCTAAGCCTTGAGAATTTCCCTTTCCTTCTGGTCCTATGCCTGTAGAGTGTTTTACATTAAATGAACTTTCATCAAGTTTTAGTATATTTTCATATTTAGAGCCTAAAAGTGCACTTCCTCCAAATGAAACTAATTTTTCTACTTTATACTTTCCGTTTACAATAGGGTGGTTAGTGTTCAAATTTTTATTTTCAAATTTTATCATTCCTGGACCGTATTTACTTTCGTAATTAATAGTATCTACTGTGGTTCCGATAGATGACTCAATGTCAAATTTTCGTAATAGTGGGTTTATGGCTTGGTCAAATGGGGCGTGTTCGCTGAAGGCCAAAAGGGAGCCTCCATTATTTACCCAGTTTTGTAATTCATTAAGCTCATTTTCAGAAAAAGTGTTTTTATCTGCTGCTGAGTTTTCAGTAGCAAAATCAAACGGTAATGCCGTAATAACGACTAGAACTTTAGCTTGACTTAAACTTGATTTAGAAAACTCTTTATCTAGGAATGACACCCTGTATCCATCATTTAATAATAAGTCTACAAGAGGCTTTATTAAATGGGATTGTATAAAAAAGTTTTTGTGAGTTGAGTCAAACATAATTAACGGTCCGTCATTAATTTCAAATGAAGGGTTTTCCACCTCTAAATTGACATTAGTGTCATTATACATTGGCCATTTGTAAGGGTAGTTTTGTTCCTGCCCAATAGATAGAAGTGGAACAAATAACACTAGCAAGATTATTTTTTTCATAATTAAATGGGTTTGTAGTTTAAATATAACAAATATTAATTCAACCTACTTACTTGATTTAGAAATAGCTAAATTAAAGGAGTCTGATATTCCTATGGTTTAGGATTACACTACGATTACGCTTGATATTCAAGTAACTTTTCA
>CAJIZJ010000042.1 GCA_905181825.1 uncultured Flavobacteriaceae bacterium | reverse complement strand
CAAAACTATTATTCAAACGGATCACTAACAAGCGGGCAGCTCATTGAATCTTCTCAACTTGAAGGACAACTACTTTACTCTGACCCAAATTATTTTCCAAGTTCACAATCGATTCCGTTGACAACTTATAACGAAGAAACGGACGCTTTTGAAGTGACTAGTACTTTAATCCCAAGCCTTAGAGTGCATTTATATAATAACCCCGATAATCAAAGTCCTCCAGATGCGTTTTGGGAAGATTTAATATTTTCATTAGAAGACAACGAAGCTACCAGCTCTAGCGATGGTTTTTTTAATTACTTTAGAGGGTTATACTTCAAGGCTGAGGCCAATGATAATGATGAGGGGCATATGATGCAGCTTCAACTTGCAGGAGCTCAAAGCAATCTTACAATATACTATACTTATGACCAAACGTTGACTGTTGACGGGGTAGAGGAAACGAGCCCAGCAAAAGGCGAATATGTATTGTCATTTTCTGGAAATAATGTAGCTATTTTTGATAATGATTTTAACCCATTGATTCTACAAACCATAAATGATACTTCAACAGATTTGGAAGGAGACGATTTCCTATATCTAAAAGGAGGTGAAGGCTCTATGGCTGTAATTGAATTATTTGCAGAGGATGAATTTGGCAATACAGAAGAGGATTATAAGAATGAATTTAGAGATATTGACAACGAAATAATAACTCCTAAGCGATTAATTAACGAAGCGTTCTTAGAGTTTTATGTCGAAGAAACCATGTCTAACGCTGATATTCCAAATAGAGTTTACATTTATGACCTAGACAATAATTCAGTTCTTTTTGATTATGCGTTAGACCAATCAATCAGTACGACTTCTTCAGATTCAAAATTAGTTCACTTGGTCCCTTTAGCGACAGAAACAGACAGTGATGGTGTAGAGCATAAGAAATACAAAATTAGGCTTACAGATCATTTAAATAACATAGTTATTAATGATTCTACAAATGTGAAACTTGGACTTTTAGTGTCTTCAAATGTAGGTCAAATAAGTCTAAATGAATTTAAAAATATCGATGATATTCAGGGTGTCCCTACAGGCACCGTATTGTCTCCTAAAAGTGTTGTTCTGCATGGAAACAACTCCCCAAACCCTACTAAACACCCAAAACTAAATATTTATTATACTGAACCTAACAATTAAATCTTATGTGTGGAATTGTCGGCTATATTGGCCATCGTGAAGCTTATCCCATAATACTTAAAGGACTTCAACGACTTGAGTATAGAGGCTATGACAGTGCTGGTATAGCATTGTATGATGGATCCTCAATAAAACTATCAAAAACGAAAGGAAAAGTTGCAGATTTAGAACGCAAATTTTCAGATCAAAACAACACCCCTAAAGGAACTTTAGGTATTGGACACACCCGCTGGGCTACCCACGGAGTTCCTAACGATACTAATTCCCACCCTCACTTTTCAAATTCTGGAGATCTAGTAATCATCCACAATGGAATTATTGAAAATTATGAGGCTCTAAAAAAAGAGCTGATTAAGCGTGGTTATCATTTTTCATCAGATACAGATACAGAAGTACTAATAAATCTGATCGAAGACATCCAAAAAAATAACGATTTAAAGCTTGGGAAAGCGGTTCAAGTAGCGCTTAACCAAGTTGTAGGAGCCTATGCAATTGCAGTCCTTGACATAAAAAAACCCAACGAAATAGTTGCAGCACGATTGGGAAGTCCTCTAGCAATAGGCGTTGGCGAAGGCGAGTTTTTTATTGCCAGTGATGCTTCTCCGTTTTTAGAATATACCAATAATGCCGTTTATTTGGAAGACGAAGAAATGGCAATTGTCTCTTTACACAAGCCTTTAAACATCCGAAAAATAAAAGACGATAGGCTCGTAAGTACTTACGTACAAGAACTAAAAATAAATCTTGAACAAATTGAAAAGGGAGGCTATGACCATTTTATGCTTAAAGAAATTTTTGAGCAGCCACATGCTATTAAAGATACCTACAGGGGGCGCTTGCGAATAGATGAAGGCATTATTAAAATGGCGGGGATTGAAGATAACATGGCTAAATTTATAAATGCTAAGCGCATTATAATTGTCGCTTGTGGAACTTCTTGGCATGCCGGGCTAGTTGCAGAATATATAATTGAAGAACTCGTAAGAGTGCCTGTTGAAGTAGAATATGCTTCAGAATTTAGATACCGAAACCCCGTTATCAATAATTCAGATGTGGTCATTGCAATTTCTCAATCCGGAGAAACCGCAGACACACTTGCAGCTATAAAGCTTGCAAAAGAAAGAGGCGCGTTTGTGTTTGGAGTTTGTAATGTTGTTGGTTCATCCATATCTAGGGAAACAGATGCTGGCGCTTACACACATGCAGGACCAGAAATTGGAGTGGCTTCAACAAAAGCATTTACAACTCAAATTACCGTTCTTACACTAATTGCGCTGCGCTTAGCAAAAGCAAAAGGAACCATGTCAAATACAGACTTTAGAAGGCATCTCGTGGAATTAGAAATGATTCCTAAAAAAGTGGAAGAAGTTTTAAAGTCAGAATCATTAACAAAAGAAATTGCTGCTATATATAAGGATGTTAGTAACTTCTTGTATTTAGGACGTGGTTTTAATTTTCCTGTAGCACTTGAAGGTGCTCTAAAACTCAAAGAGATTTCTTACATACATGCCGAGGGATATCCGGCGGCAGAAATGAAACATGGTCCAATCGCTCTTATAGATGAAAACATGCCAATCGCAGTAATTGCGACCAAATACGGGCATTATGAAAAGGTTGTAAGTAACATTCAAGAGATAAAATCACGGAAAGGGAAAATTATTGCTGTGGTCACCAAAGGGGATACTCAAGTTAAGGGAATCGCAGACCATGTCATTGAAGTTCCCGAAACTATAGAGTTACTTTCGCCACTTCTTACCACAATCCCCTTGCAGTTGTTGTCTTACCATATTGCTGTCATGCTAGAAAAAAACGTAGATCAACCTCGAAACCTAGCGAAATCTGTTACAGTGGAGTAGGATTAAGTGTTCGTTATTCTTAGCACATTAAATTGGGGAGAAAGGTTGTGGGCAACAATAACAAACTCATTCTAGACTAAATAAATCATCTACTTTACATTCTAGTTCTTTAGAAAGTTTCAAACATAACAGTATAGAGGGATGGTATCTGTTGTTTTCGATAGAGTTTATTGTTTGTCTAGAAACGCCTATTTTTTTTGAAATGTCTTCTTGTGTATATCCAGACTTTGTTCGATATAACTTTAAATTATTTTTCATGAGTTATAGTGTTTGAAAAGTCTGAATTTGAATAGTAGATTAAATAAGAAAAGTATTAAAAATAAATTGAACACCAATACATACATATATGTAATATTATACACTAAAAAGGTAGACACAATTATTAACCCAAAACTAATAAACAGTGACAAGGACAAACTTTCTAATCTAATTCTTGAAATTAATTCGTCTTCGATTTTTTCTTTACTAAAAGAGTTTACAATCCCTGAAACAATAATTATCAAAGTAAAAACTTCATCACCTAAACCATTTTCTATCCACCTAAACCCTGGAATTTTTGTTCCAACCCACTCATAAGAAAAAATTGAAAAAACGTTGACCACAAAAATATCTTGTATTCTGTCAGTTAACATTAAGAACAAACCAATAGAAATTGACAAATAAAATATCCAACCACTAATCTTCTTGTACTTGTAATTAAATAAATAATTCATACTATTTATGCTTTTAAATTTCAACAAATGTAAAGTATTTTTTACATAATGACAAGAAAACTTTACATAAATAAATTGGCGGTTTTAGTTATATTAACATTATGCATAAGCTTAAAGTTAGATTTACTTATCAAGAAAGGGGGAAACCAAGACTAGAAAGATCAGAGCCCAACACCCTATTCATGTTGAGAAATTAATATTTTTTGGAGGTCATAAATTGGCTTCTGGTTATATTTGTAGCGTTATTTAAGAATTATTTAATATTTAATCATTAAATTTGATCAACTAAAAAACAACCGAATTAAAACAATTTAATTTATGAAAACATTTTTAAGGGCTTTTGCCTTACTTTTCTGTGTTGCATCTTTTGCACAAACAACAGTAAAAGGAACTGTCAGTGATGACAGCGGAATGCCACTAGCTGGCGCGAACATTATCATTGCTGGAACTTCTAGTGGAGTTGTAGCTGATTTTGATGGGAACTTTACTTTAACTACTAACGAAAATCTTCCATTCACGATTAAAGTGAGTAGTGTAGGTTTTAGTACGCAAACGCAAGAAGTAACTTCTAATAACCAAACCATTACGGTGACTTTGGATGAAGGAAGCTTCTTAGATGAAGTTGTAGTATCAGCGTCAAGAGTGTCTCAACGAATTTTTGACTCTCCGATAACTGTTGAAAAATACAGCCTAAAACAAATTGAGCGTACGCCTTCAGCTGACTTTTTTGAAGGATTACAAAACGTTAAGGGAGTTCAAATGAACCAAACAGGTTTGGTGTTTAGTCAAGTTAATACAAGAGGTTTTGCAACCGCATACAATGAAGGTTTTGTAACACTTGTAGATGGAATGAACACACAAGCACCCGTTTTTGGATTTGCTGTAGGTAACTTAATTGGCCCTAGCGAACTAGACGTTCAAAGTGTAGAATTAATTCCTGGTGCGGCTTCTGCCTTATACGGAATGGACGCTTACAAAGGAATCATGTCTATCACTACCAAAAATCCATTTGACCATGAAGGTGTCAATGTGTATTATAGATCAGGTGTCACTCAGCAAGTTGCTGGTGGAGATAACGAGTTTTCAGATTTTGGAGTGCGTTTAGCTAAAAAACTTTCTGATAAATGGGCTGTAAAAGTATCCGTTTCAGCAAAGCAAGGAACGGAATGGGCTGCGGCTGACACGCGTCACAAAAATGATTGTTCTAATTGTGGTGAAGGAAGTATTGTTGAAGGATACGATCCAAGATCTCCTGATTATGATGCTGTTAATGAATACGGACAACAATTAATTTCCTCGCAAGATGTATGGGGAGCTCTTGCTGCTTTTGTAGGAGAAGATAATGCTACTGCTCTTTCTGCTGCTGCACCAGATTACTGGGATGCTATCAGAACAACAGGATACATGGAAACAGATCTTTTTGGGAATGAAGCAAGTAACATAAAAGGAAATGCAGGTATTTACTACCGTCCAAATAGCGATACAGAAATATCTTTATCTACTCTATATGGTACAGGTGAAGCGCCTTTACCAGCGGGTAACGCTCGTTACAACATCAAAGATTTTGTGGTTCAACTACATAAGTTTGAGATTAAAAGTGGAGGCCTTACAGCCCGCGCTTACTATACCGCAGAAGATGCGGGTAAAACAACACAAAGTTCAGCTTTAGGAACTTCTGTTGCCCTTGCTCAACCAGGCGGTATTGAAAGCGGCTGGGGTGGTGCTTATTTAGCAAATTATTTAGGTGCTTTAGCTGGTGGTGCTGCTAATGTTCCCGCTTTTTTAGGACAGATTGTGGGTGACGTATTTACAGGCGGGCAAAGCTTCAATAACCTTGTCGGAGTTGAAAACAGTTTAAATGCGCATAGCTTTGCTAGATCTCAAGCAGATCTAAACATGTTAATGCCAGGAACTCCTGAATTTAACACTGCAGTAGCAAATGCAACTAATCAACCTATTTTAACATTCAATGAAAACAACGGTGCTTTGGGCGCAGTAATTAAGGACGTTTCAACGGTTACAACATTTGAAGCCAACTACGATTTTAAAGATGAAATTGAATTTGCCAATATAGTGATAGGTGGTATATACAGAAATTTTACCCTTGATACAGACGGGACATTATATACAGATTACGATGCACCAATTGAGTACAAAGAATTTGGAATGTATGGTCAATTACAAAAAGACTTGTTTGACGACAACGTCTCTTTAACAGCTTCTTTACGTTATGACAAAGTTGAAGTAATGGAAGACGCTAATATAACGCCAAGACTTGGATTGTTATTTAAGCTTTCTGAAAACAAAAACCTTAGACTTTCTGCTCAAGTAGGGTATAGAAACCCAACCAATCAAGATAAGTTTATTGGACTGTACAATGGAGAAGAGGTATTGTTAGGTAGTACAAGACAAAACATCGACAGGTTTGCAACAAACCTTGGAGGTTTTGACTGGACAGGAAATCAAGTATTTGAAACTGCTTTAAATAAAAGTGCTTGGGATAATGGAGGAAACATCGTGTCTGAAGTCTTAGATTATGTAGAAGCTGAAAAAGTAACTTCATATGATATTGGATACAGATACAACACTAAAGATTTCACAATAGACATGAACGCCTACTGGAGTGACTACAGTAACTTTATAGGAACTAATAGTGTATATGTACCTGCTGCGATTGGAGCACCTGCTGATGTAGCAATGGGTCTTGGAGCTTTTGCTCAATTTGGAGTTGACGCTAACTTAGATGTGCCATTTAGCACTCACGGATTTAGTCTTGAAGCAATAAAGAAATTTAGCTCAAGAATGACTTTTAACTTTATTTATGAGTACAACAAATTAGTTTATACTCCTGAAGCAAATTCAAATTTTGAATTAAGTTGGAATACTCCTGAGCACAGAGTTAAGTTTGGATTTGATTCTAAAATAACTGACAACATAAGCTTTGGAGCTAATGCACGTTATAACACTGAGTATTACTACGAGTCTTCGTTCATTGATGCGACGATTGATAGCAATACAGTTATGGATGCTAAGTTAACTTTTAACTTACCTATTATTTATTCTGGCCTTAAGATTGAGGTTGGAGGAAATAATATTGGTGGTCAAGAGTATGTAAGTATTCCTGGATCAGGTAACATAGGATCTCTGTATTATGCAGGGGTTAAAGTTGGATTCTAAAATCTAAACTTATTAATTCTATATAAAAAAACCCAGCACTATGTGCTGGGTTTTTTAATTAAAACTACTATCTTTGCAGCGCAAAAACTTAGTGTTTTTCGTCTCATTTTAGCTAAAAAATATAAACAATAAAGTAATGTCAAAAGTTACAGGTAAAGTTTCTCAAATTGTAGGCCCGGTTATCGATGTTGAATTCGGTTCTGGAGCAGACCTTCCAAAAATTTACGATTCCTTAGAAATCAACAGACCTGATGGGTCTATATTGGTTCTTGAGGTTCAATCTCACATTGGTGAAAATTCTGTACGTACCATCGCTATGGATTCCTCAGATGGATTGAGCCGTGGAACAGAAGTAAACGCCACTGGAGCGCCGATTCAGGTGCCTGTAGGTGAAGATGTTTATGGTCGTCTGTTCAATGTTATTGGAGATGCTATTGATGGCTTAGGAAACCTGCCTAAAGCAGGATCTGCTGGTTTACCAATACACAGACAAGCACCAAAATTTGAAGACCTTTCAACCTCTACTGAAGTTTTATTTACAGGGATTAAAGTCATTGATTTAATTGAACCGTATGCAAAAGGAGGTAAAATTGGATTGTTTGGTGGTGCCGGAGTTGGTAAAACTGTTTTGATACAAGAATTAATTAATAATATTGCCAAAGGCCACGGGGGTCTTTCGGTATTTGCTGGGGTTGGAGAGCGTACTCGTGAAGGAAATGATTTGCTTCGTGAAATGCTTGAGTCTGGTATTATAAAATATGGAGACGACTTTATGCACTCCATGGAAGAAGGGGGATGGGATCTTCAAAAGGTTGACAAGTCAATCATGAAGGAATCAAAAGCAACTTTCGTTTTTGGACAAATGAATGAGCCACCTGGAGCACGTGCACGTGTGGCCCTGTCAGGATTAACGATTGCAGAATATTTCCGTGATGGTGCAGGAGATGGTCAAGGAAAGGATGTATTATTCTTTGTGGATAATATTTTCCGATTCACACAAGCAGGTTCTGAAGTGTCCGCACTTCTAGGACGTATGCCTTCTGCCGTAGGATACCAGCCAACATTAGCCACCGAAATGGGAGCGATGCAGGAACGTATCACCTCTACAAAGAAAGGATCAATTACATCTGTACAAGCGGTATACGTACCTGCAGATGATTTAACAGATCCAGCACCGGCAACAACCTTTGCTCACTTGGATGCAACGACCGTATTATCTCGTAAAATTGCTGAACTTGGTATCTACCCTGCGGTAGATCCTTTAGATTCAACGTCGCGTATTTTGACCGCAGATATTTTAGGAGATGAGCACTATGACTGTGCACAGCGCGTAAAAGAGTTACTACAACGCTACAAAGAACTACAAGACATTATTGCAATCCTTGGAATGGAAGAATTGTCTGAAGAAGATAAACTAGCTGTTGGACGCGCACGTCGTGTACAACGCTTCTTATCGCAACCGTTCCACGTTGCTGAGCAATTTACAGGGCTTAAAGGAGTCTTGGTTGATATTAAAGAAACAATCAAAGGGTTTAATATGATTATGGATGGTGAGTTAGATCGCCTTCCAGAAGCCGCTTTTAACTTAAAAGGAACCATTGAAGAAGCCATTGAAGCTGGAGACAAAATGTTAGCTGAAGCCTAAAAATTAAACTATGTATTTAGAAATTATAACTCCCGAGATAACCGTATTCAAAGGCGAGGTAGACAGCGTCTCTGTCCCTGGTGTGAATGGTGATTTTGAAATGCTAAATAATCACGCAGCTGTGGTCTCTACCCTCAAACAAGGGTTCGTGAAAATTATTGGAGACATCACTCTAGATGACTCAAATAAATCTCAGTTTGAGAAAAAAGGTAAAGGATACTGGTATGCTGTAAAATCTGGAGCTATTGAAATGAATGCTAATAAAATTATTGTACTCGCAGATTAACTTTTCAGTCTTGTATAAAATTTAAAGCTCAAGCATCTGTTTGGGCTTTTTTATTTTCCAGTAAACTTGGCTTTGCGTTTTTCCAAAAAGGCAGAGGTTCCTTCTTCAAAGTCTTCCGTTTCAAAACACTTACCAAATTCAGCAATTTCAACGTCATATCCATTAACGCCGTCTGTATAATGGGCGTTAACCGCTTTTATGGCGGCGCTTATTGCAACAGATGAGTTAGATTTAATTTTAGCAGCTAGTGCATGACAGGAAGAAAGTAATTCCTCTTGAGTTACCACATAGTTAACCAGCCCGTAATCAAGTGCTTTCTGAGCATCAATCATGCTTGCAGTCATAATCAATTCTAAGGACCGACCCTTGCCCGCTAGCTGGGTGAGCCGTTGTGTTCCGCCATAACCAGGAATGAGGCCAAGAGAGACCTCGGGAAGGCCCATACGGGCGTTTTCGCTAGCAACCCTAAAGTGAGCAGAAAGCGCTAACTCCAAGCCGCCTCCTAAAGCAAATCCGTTGATGGCTGCAATCACTGGCGTACTTAGGTTTTCAACAAAGTCAAACAATAAATCCTGTCCTGTTTTAGATAAGGAGTGGCCCTGTTCTGATCCGAAGTGGGCAAACTCACTAATATCGGCTCCTGCGACGAACGCTTTCTCACCACTGCCAGTAATGATAATAACTTGGGTGCTAACCTCACTGTCTGCAGCCTTGAATGCGGAGTGTAGCTCCAAAATCGTTTCTTTATTTAAAGCGTTAAGCTTTGAGGGCCTATTTATGGTAATAGTTGTAATTCCATCTTTAAAATCACTAATAATATTGCTATAATTCATTTTGAGAATGTTTTGGAAAACGAATAATAAACTCACTTCCTTCGCCGATAATTGATGAAAAGGAAATGGTTCCATTGTAGGTTTCGATTATATTTTTAATCATTGGTAGCCCAAGCCCCATTCCACTTGTTTTGGTGGTAAACTTAGGCTCAAAAATTTTATTTTCAATGGACTCAGTAATTCCACTGCCATTGTCTTTAACCTTAATAACAACATCTAAATCGTCGGAAAAAATAAGAATACTAACCTGAGGAGGGCGCTCTTCAGGGATGGATTGAATGGCATTCTTTACTAAGTTTGTAATTACTCTGATAAGTTGAGAGCGGTCAAAAGTTACATTAATCTGAGGTTCCTTTGGAAGGAATTCAATATCACTGTCGGGAAATATATCTAAAGTAAGCTCTACAACCTCAACAATATTTAGAATTTCTAATTTTTGCACTGGCATTTTTGCAAAATTTGAAAATGCCGAAGCAATTGAGCTCATTGTGTCAATTTGCTGAATGAGTGTTTTTGAATACTCATCTACTTTTTTAAGAATTCCGGGGTCTTGAGGATCAAATTTTCGCTGAAAACTCTGAACACTTAAACGCATTGGAGTCAAAGGGTTTTTAATTTCATGCGCTACCTGCTTAGCCATTTCTCGCCAAGCTTGTTTGCGTTCGCTAGTCGCCAGTTTTTTTGCGCTTTCTTCTAAGTCGTCTATCATACTATTATAAGACTCTACCAGAGCTGAAACTTCAAGACTAGCGCCAACTAACTCGATTTTTTGATTGCTTTTTTCCAAACGAGTGCCTTTCATTTTATCGCGAATCGTCTGTAAAGATTTAGTAATATATTTAGACACAAAATAAGCAAATGCTATGGCTACTAAAATCATTACTAAATACGCATAGCTTAATCGAATTAAAAACTCATTAAGCTCACTAGAGTTTAGGCTATCGTCATCAAAATAGGGAACATTTAAGATCCCCAAAGGTTTCGCTTTATCATCTGTAAGAGTCAAATAAGAGGAGCGGTAATCTTCTCCAAAGCTTGTATTTTTTTCTACATAACGCTTGGACGCACTCTGGTTTAGCTGACTTAATATGTCCGCTGACAAATAACTGTCAATTAGGGTGTTTTCAAGGCTTGGTTTTGACATTTTTATCAAATTACCTTCAAGATCATACAAATTAAAACTTACATTATGAACGTTCGCTATCTCATATATCTTGTCCTTGAAAATAAGATACAGGTTCTCGGATTTCACCTCCCATGTCGTTTCTTTTAAGACATAGTTTATGCTAGAAATTAGCTGTGCTTCTTTACGCTCCAATCGCATGCGATGGTAGTCTTGAGACTGCTCTCTATACTGAACAATGGTCACAGCCGCAATAAGAATGGAGGCTAATACGACCAACATAACCATATAAATAAAAATACGAGACCTTAAAGACAGCTTACGCTTTGGCATAGAAGTATACTTTTGTTAAATATAAATAAAAAAAAACAGTTGACTTATTAAATTACTCTGAACGCGTTTTTTTGTATAATCTTACCCCAAGCATTAAAACAACTGCCAGCCCGACTAAACCCAACATACCGTAGGCCATATTAAGAGTGCTTTTTAGTAAAACCAAAAAGACTACTGCAAAAAGTATAAGGGTCGCTCCTTCATTCCAAATACGCATAAAATTGGAGCTGTACTTTATTTTATCCGCTTGTAATTCTTTGAAAATAAAGTGCGTTTTAAGGTGATAAATAATTAAAAGCGCTACAAACCCTAGCTTTGCATGCATCCAAGATTGCTCTAGCCAATAAGGCGCAAGTATTAAAAGCCAGCTGCCAAAGAGAATCGCTAGAATAGCCGATGGCCATGTGATAATGAACCATAAGCGTCTAGCCATTATTTTTAATTGAGCTGTTAAGATTTGTTTTTCTACAGCTGTTTTTTTGGTCGCCTCTATGTGGTAAATAAAAATCCTTGGAATATAAAATAGCCCCGCAAACCAAGTGATTACAAAAATTAAATGAAATGATTTAATATAGTTATAATAGTCCATAATTATGATTTTGAAATTAATTTCACAGATGTTTCTCTGTACAAAACATAGGCTGTTAGCAAGGTAGATAGTACGTCTGACACTGGAAATGCCATCCATACACCAAGTTCCCCATACCATAAAGGAAGAATGAAAATGAGTGGGATAAAGAAAAACCCTTGTCTAGAGAGCGTTAATAACAGTGCGGGAATGGCCTTTCCTACCGCTTGAAAGTAGGCGGACCCAATTAACTGAACTGCAATAATAGGCGTTGCTGCAAATACCCACCGCATAGCAGTAGGCGTTTTTTTAATCACCATTACATCTGTAGTAAACATTCGGGTAATTAGCTCCGGAAAGCTAATCAACAAAATAAAAACAATAGAAGCCATTACCATTGCATAAATAATTGCAATTCGAATGGTTTGCTTAACGCGGTCATAGTTTTTAGCGCCGTAATTATAACCAGCAATAGGGACAAAGCCTTGAGTGATTCCAAAAATAGGAAACAAAGCAAACATTAGCATTCGAGAAACAATAGCGTAAGAGGTTACTGAGGTTTCCCCTCCAAAATCAAATAAAATATTGTTCATCAATAAATAAGTAACACTAACAACGGCTTGTCTTGAAAGAGTTACTGATCCTAAATTACTAATTTCTGCTACGATTGATTTTTGTAACTTGAAGTGTGGTAACGAAATTTTCATTTCTGAATTATTAGATATGAAAAACCATAATATAAATACAAAACACAGAATATAGGATCCGGTTGTTGCCCAAGCAGCTCCCATCATACCCAAGTCCATTACATTAATAAGAAGAACATCCAAAAGTAAGTTTGTAATAGACGGAATCATCATGGCATACATAGCAAACTTTGGCTTGCCTTCTGCCCTAATAACCGTATTTCCCATCATTGATAGCGCCAAAAAAGGAACACCATATAATACAATCCGATAGTATATTTTAGCGGGCTCAAAAATAGTCCCCTTTCCTCCAAAAGCTGGAATAATAGTCTCAATATAATATAAACCAAAAAAGACTAATGTAAAGGTCAGAATAATGGTCATGGTAATTTGATTTCCAAATGTTTTTAGTGCTTTTGGTACCTGCTTAGCACCAAGAGCTCTAGAAATTATTGAAGACCCCCCTATCCCAATTGACATTCCCAAAGCGGCAATAAAAAAGGAGACTGGCAATACGACGTTAATAGCCGCAATGGCTTGTGAACCAATCCAATGACCCACAAAAATAGTATCTACTAAAATATTAAGCGACATGACTAAAATACCTATTGAAGCCGGAACCGCCTGCTTGATTAGTAATTTACCTATAGACTCTGTGCCAAAATTATTTGAAGTAGATGGATTCATTAAATTGATTTATTGTGAAGACCATTCTGTGACCCACTTTGCTAAAAGAGACACCCACGCAGGGTCGTCATTCAAGCAAGGGATTGTTGTAAAATCTTTACCGCCAACCTCGTGAAATATTTCTTCTCCCTCCATTGCAATTTCTTCGAGAGTTTCAAGGCAATCACTCACAAATGCCGGAGTGGCAATAGCCATCGACTTCGTGCCTTCTTTTCCTAAACGCTCAATCGTTCGGTCGGTGTAAGGACGCAACCATGGATCAAATCCTAAACGGGATTGAAAGGAGGTTGAGTACACCGATTGTTCAAGACCTAGTTCTTCTCCTACCAAACGGGTAACCTCAAGACACTGGTGTTTATAACAGTAAGCATGGGCTTCAGATGGAGTGATACAGCAAGACTTGTCTATCTTACAGTGTGATTTGGTGATGTCACTTTTGCGTATATGTCGCTCAGGAATTCCGTGGTAAGAAAAAAGCAAATGCTCATACGTTTTACCTTCTAAAGAGGCTTTGATAGTATTAGACAATACTTTTATGTACTCATGGTTATTATAAAAAGGAGGTAAGTCTGATAGCTTTAATTGTGGAAAATATTGATCTCTCAGTTCTTTTGCCAATACCAATATTGTTTCAGTAGTTGCCATAGCGAACTGCGGATATAATGGGATTATTAAAACCTCATCTACTCCTTGATCTACAAGTTTCTGAAGCCCCTTTTTAATGGTCATACTACCATAACGCATAGCGAGAGCTGTTGGAACCTCTACTTCCTGCTTTAATTTATTTTCTAAACGCTCAGATAATACAATTAAGGGAGACCCTTCTTCCCACCAAATTTTATTATATGCTTTCGCTGATATTTTAGGACGGGTATTTAGTATAATTCCTTTAACTAATAATGTTCGCGCCCATTTTGGAACATCAATAACACGCTCATCCATAAGAAATTCTCCTAAATATTTTTTAACATCTTTGGGGGTTGGGCTATCTGGAGAGCCTAGGTTTACTAATAAAACTCCTTTCATACTTATTAAGTTAAAGATTGAATATATTTTTTTGGGGT
>CAJIZJ010000041.1 GCA_905181825.1 uncultured Flavobacteriaceae bacterium | reverse complement strand
CCCAGAACTGCATTCCTTTTGAAGTAGAGTTAAAAGTTCCATCACCATCTCGGGGCACTAAAAGGTTGCCATCAATATAGCAGCCAAATGTATTGGCTCCTGTTTGGGTAATGGGCGGCAGAGAGGGTGCAAAGCTAGTGTCGTCACTACATCCTGTAAGTGTTGTAATTAGTACGTAAAATGTTAAAATTGTTGTTTTCATAATTTTGAATGTTTAATTTTTGAAAACGCCGAGTTATACGCACTAACGTTCTGTTTTTTAAATGGATGTGTTTTTATGCAATAAATTAGATAAGACGTTGTGGGTTCGGTTATTTTTTATTTGCGGTTTTTATAAAGTTCTTTTGACTTTCAGTTAATGGAAATGAATTGTATTTTTTCCAAAATTCCTCTTTATAATTTGTACCAGCTTCATAAATAGTTTTTTTCTTGTAACCTCTTTTAGGAATTTTTACGTTACTGACAAATTCAAAATTTTCGTTTTCTATAATATTCTCTAGCATCTTAAAATTATAAGTATTTCTAATATAATCTTTCAATTTGAAAAAAGAATTAACTTCACTTATTGCTGAATTGGCTTTGCTATCTATATTTCCGTTATCAAATACACGGCTTTTTTGAGGCAACGATTATTGAGTCGTACTGTAGGACGTATGATGGAAATAACATAATATTAAGCGCAAAGTGCGAATTCAAGGCATTTACGCCTAACGGTTGGTAAATAAAACCTAGTTGGTTTTATGTTCTATTTTTTGATTAATAACGGACCTTTATTTCATTAACATTTGTTTGCTTAGGCGCTAAAATCACTAACTTTTATGTGCGTTGTTTGTTTCTGGCAATTTGTGAAACGGTTACTATATAATTATTTCTTATTTATCGAACAAAAAACACCTTTTTAATCTTGTTATTTTCGATATGGTAAATAACAACTACTTCTATTAATCTGTCCCCAAACTGAACACGCTCCTTATCTATAACAATATTGCCTTGAACAATTCTTTCTTTTAGTTCACAATGTAGATCAGGAGTATTTTTAAACATAGTTGAATATGTTTCTCTCATTTTATCTTTTCCTTTATATTGTAATTCGTCTGGGTAGTTGTAAACTTCAACATCTTCGGCATAAGGTTCTAAAAAAGCATCTATATTTCTAAAGTTGTATGCATTCAATTGTCGTTGTGCTAATTCTGTTGGTGAGTCTTTTAGTATTTCATTTGGCTTAAAAACTCCACCTTTGTTGATAACAGTATTGATTTTTGTAACGTTTTCTATGTTTTCAACAGGATTAGCATCTAATAGAACAAGATTAGCTTTTTTGCCAATACTAACTGATCCAAATTCATTTTCTTTATTAAATATTTTTGCACCATTGATTGTTGAAGCTTGAAGAATTTGCCAATTACTCATACCACCTTTATGCATTGCTTGTAATTCTGCTAAATAGGATGATGTATGTAAAGTGCCAATATTGCCAGCATCTGTTCCGGTTGCTATTAAGACTCCAGCGTCTGATAAAATTTTCATATTTTTCATACTAATTGATTCAGCTTGTTTTAAATATGAAATACTTTCTTGAGAATTCCCATATTTGCTATATTCCTCAACCAATAGAGAATCAGACAAATGTTTTAAATCTAATAAAGAACCTAATTGAAATGGGTCTGCTGTTTTTAATTCATAATTAGTCATTTTTAGGTTTTGACCAAACGTATTCAAATATTTACTATTTACTGTTAAGCTCGGACAAAGAATAGTGCCTTTTTTTTTCATTAATTGAACAAAATCGTCCTTTAATATTTCATCGTCTATACTATGTACTAAAAAGTCCGCACCATTTTCAACAGCTAGTTGAGCAGTAATACGTTGCGTTGCGTGTACAGCAATTTTTAAATTGTTTTTATGGGCTTCATCAATAATTGCTTTAATTATAGGAAGGTTTTTGCGAGCACTTTTTTCAATACTTAAGCCATCTGCTCCTACGATATACCAGATTTTGATAAAATCGGGATTATATTGCAATTGTTGTTTAACTGCATTAATACCATCTTCAATTGTTTTTGTTAAAGCGAAAGGATTATTTTCTCCTAAATTCTCATAGACTTTAGATTTATAAGTAGTCAATAAAGGACCAGTTATATAAACTGTTGGTGAATATTTCTTATCTGTAAAATCTTTACGTTGTTGAAGGAGTTGGTAATTAGCTCCGACATCAATCACTGTTGTAATTCCGTTTTGAAGATATCTCCTCAATTTAGTTTCCATATCGGTTTTTGCTAATGCAATTTCATGGTTATAACTCTTGTGTTTTGTTAAATCAATAACATCTGGACGAGAATATAACCCTCCATTTTGGAAAAAATGAATATGTGCATCCACTAGACCAGGTATAAGATATTTATCCGTTCCATCTATTATAGTAGCATTTTCAGGTATCTTTATTTTATTGCTTTTTTGAATATTTGAAATTATATCGTTGGAAATAACAACAGTTTGATTAGGCACTAATTTTTGTTTTTCCACATCTGCTAATGTTACATTGGTAATATAGGTTTGTGCAAATAGAGTTAAAGAAGAAATTAGTAGTGTGAAAACTAAAATTTGTTTTTTTTTCATATCGAATGTGTTTATTTGTAATTTTATTAAGCTTGAAACTAATGTCCTGTGGATATGGCGAGTTTTTTGTAAGCTAGCTTAAAAGCAACATTAGCCATTAGCCGTATATCACGTTCACTAACAAGTGTATATATTTGATTTTTTTTAATAGAGCTATGACCTAATAAGTACTAATAACGCGAATATCTGAACCATTATTTAGCAAATGAGTTCCTATGGATAACCAGGCTTAGGCAGGGCTCCGCTGTGCTAATCCCATAAGCACATTAAAGTAACTAGGGTCAGTAGCAGTGTTTAGGGCTTTTTAGGATTCCTAAAAAGCATTTAAAATCTAAAAAATGAAAAATTGGTTAGTGAAGATTATGATTGGGGCATAAAACTTCCTCAAAAGTATAAAATAAATCAACTAGCTCCAAAGAGAAAGGAGATTTTAACAGTTTGTATTTCGATAGTTTGTAATTAATTACATTAATTAACCAATACCCACTCTCCTTTGGCAATAAGGGGTTCAGCTTGCTTATATTTGACCGTTTTGTTTTCTCCACTCATCACATGCTTAATCGTAACACGATCGTTACGTCCAATTTTTGGTTGGTCTCTTACAATCGTTTCAACTGTTTGTTGGGAGCCTTGTGTGTTGCCAGCGGCTCTTGATTGTGCCGAGCGCTCATCTAAATTTGGAATATTTTCTTTAGATGTTTGTGTCTTTTCACGACGACGCGATTTTGCTTCCTGAATGGTATTGGCAGTCTCCTGAGGGATTTCGCCTTTAAATAGAAAAGAAATCACCTCTTTATTCACCTGGTCAATCATGACTTTAAACAACTCAAAGGATTCAAACTTATAAATCAGTAAGGGATCTTTTTGCTCATGCACGGCCAGTTGAACCGATTGCTTTAGTTCGTCCATTTTTCTTAAATGGGTTTTCCAAGCATCATCAATAATTGCTAAGGATATATTTTTTTCAAAATCGGTTACTAGTTGCTTCCCATTTGTTTGGTAGGCTTTTTCTAGGTCGGTAACCACTTGTAATGATTTCACACCATCTGTAAAAGGAACCACAATACGCTTGAATTTCTCGCGCTGTGTTTCATATACATTTTGAATTACTGGAAAAGCTAATTCGGCATTACGCTCCATTTTCGAGAGATAGTGTTGGAAGGCGGTTTTGTATACTTTACCAGCGATTTCTAGTGGGGTCATTTCAGAAAACTCATCTGAAGAAATTGGGGAGCTCATTGAAAAATAACGAATCAATTCAAACTCAAAGTTTTTAAAGTCATTATTAGCCTTGTTGTCCTCCGTAATAATCTCAGAGGTGTCATAGATCATATTGGCCAAATCCACGCGCAAACGCTCTCCAAACAGGGCATTATAGCGACGTTTATAAACCACCTCACGCTGTGAGTTCATGACATCATCATATTCTAAGAGGCGTTTACGCACTCCAAATTGATTTTCCTCTACTTTTTTCTGAGCACGTTCAATAGATTTTGAAATCATTGAGTGCTGAATCACTTCGCCTTCTTCCAGACCCATACGGTCCATCATTTTTGCAATTCGCTCACTTCCAAACAAACGCATCAAATTATCTTCTAAAGACACGTAAAACTGTGAGCTTCCTGGGTCTCCTTGACGTCCTGCACGTCCACGTAATTGCCTGTCTACACGACGCGAGTCATGACGCTCTGTTCCTACAATAGCCAAACCTCCTGCTGCTTTTACTTCTTCAGATAATTTAATATCCGTTCCACGTCCAGCCATGTTGGTGGCGATGGTCACTTGTCCAGGCTGTCCAGCTTCTGCAACAATATCAGCTTCCTTTTTGTGAAGTTTTGCATTCAGAACATTATGAGGGATTTTTCGGATGCTCAACATTTTCCCTAACAGTTCACTAATTTCTACATTGGTGGTTCCAATAAGCACCGGACGTCCTGCCTTAGATAAATTTGTTACTTCATCAATAACAGCATTGTATTTTTCTCGCTTGGTTTTGTACACTAAATCTTCACGGTCATCTCTTGCAATTGGGCGGTTGGTAGGGATTTCTACAACGTCCAATTTATAAATTTCCCAAAATTCACCTGCTTCCGTAACTGCCGTTCCTGTCATACCAGAAAGCTTGCGATACATTCTAAAGTAATTTTGTAAAGTTACCGTAGCAAACGTTTGGGTCGCTGCTTCAATTTTTACATTTTCTTTGGCTTCAATTGCTTGGTGGAGTCCATCACTGTAACGACGGCCATCCATAATACGTCCTGTTTGTTCATCGACAATCATGACTTTGTTTTCCATCACCACATATTGAATGTCTTTTTCAAATAGGGCATAGGCTTTTAATAGTTGGTTTAAGGTGTGAATACGTTCTGACTTAACCCCAAACTCCCTAAATAATTCTTCTTTAAGTTCGGCTTCTTTCTCGGTCGCAAGGTTTTTACTTTCGATCTTAGATATTTCCATGCCTATTTCTGGCATTACAAAAAAGTCGGGATTGTCTTTTCCAGACAAGTGTTCGACCCCTTTATCAGATAGTTCAATCTGATTGTTTTTTTCATCAATCACATAATAGAGTTCTTCATCTACTTTGGGCATTTCTCTATTGTTGTCTTGCATGTAAAAATTTTCAGTTTTCTGAAGGAGTTGTTTGATGCCTTCTTCACTTAAAAATTTAATCAGTGCTTTGTTTTTTGGAATCCCTCGAAAAACGCGTAGTAATTGGAACCCACCTTCTTTAGTGTCTCCAGATGCAATCATTTTTTTAGCTTCTGCCAATATGCCGGTAAGGTATTTACGCTGAATGCCAACAATGTCTTCCACTTTTGGTTTTAGCTCCATAAATTCATGACGGTCGCCTTGTGGAATGGGACCAGAGATGATTAATGGCGTCCGAGCATCATCAATTAAAACCGAATCAATTTCGTCTACAATTGCATAGTGATGCGGACGTTGTACCAAGTCTGCTGGCGTATGCGCCATGTTATCCCTTAGGTAGTCAAATCCAAATTCGTTGTTGGTTCCATAGGTAATATCGGCATTGTAAGCGTTTTTTCTTTCTTGTGAGTTGGGCTGGTGGTAATCGATACAATCGATACTTAGTCCGTGGAATTGAAAAATAGGAGCCATCCAAGCACTGTCTCTTTTTGCTAAGTAATCATTTACCGTTACCAAGTGAACGCCTTTTCCAGTTAAGGCATTTAAGTACACAGGCAGGGTAGCCACCAATGTTTTTCCTTCTCCTGTATGCATTTCTGCAATTTTCCCTTGGTGCATAGCAACCCCACCAATAAGCTGAACGTCATAGTGTACCATATCCCATGTAATTGGTTTTCCTGCAGCATCCCATGAGTTGGCCCAAAAGGCTTTGTCACCCTCTAAGTTTATGTAGTCTTTTGTTCCAGAAAGCTCTCTGTCATACGTACTAGCAGTGACCTCAATACTTGTATTGTTTACAAAACGTCTGGCTGTTTCCTTTATAACCGAAAACGCTTCGGGTAAAATAGTTTCTAAGACTTCCTGAGTTTTAGCGTATACATCATCCCTAAGGCTGTCAATTTCTTGGTAGATTTCCTCTTTTCTGTCAATGTCTTCTGAAGTGTCTGCTTCTGTATATAATTCCGCAATGGAGTTTTCAATAGATAGACAAGCATCTTTAATGGTTTCTTTAAAGGTGAGCGTTTTAGCTCTTAAAGCATCATTGCTTAGGGCTTGAGTCGCGGCTTCAAATGTTTTTATTTTATTAACGATAGGCATGAGCGCCTTTACGTCTTGTTTGGATTTATCTCCAACGAATACTTTTAGTACCGAATTCAGTAAACTCATTATGTTTATATATTTTAATCGTCTTTAACTGTAGACAGCCAAAGATACAGTTTGTTGTTATTTTCTTTGTGAAATAAAGCAAAAAAAAAGTCTCAAATGAGACTTTTTTAAATAATTTTTGACTTTTTAGTATTCATCTTCATTCCAAAGATAATCTTCGTCCGAAGGATAGTCAGGCCAAATTTCTTGAATAGAGTCGTATGAGTCGCCTTCATCTTCAATTGCTTGAAGGTTCTCTACGACCTCTAATGGTGCTCCTGTTCTGATGGAGTAATCTATTAATTCATCTTTAGTGGCTGGCCAAGGGGCGTCACTAAGGAAAGATGCGAGTTCTAATGTCCAATACATTTTTTGAAGTGTTTAATTTCTGCAAAAATAATTTTTTAGTTGAAAAAGTCAAGTAAAAAAGCATTTATTTCATCAATAAAGTTATGAACGTTGTTAATTACCTTGAAAACTAAAATTTTGTAACTCAGTAATTTGTAAAATTTTGATCTTTAATTAAGTGGTTTTGTTAGGGATCCATTTGATTTCTTCCGCTTGTAATTCATTGGACAATTTTCGTGCCAATACAAATAAGTAGTCAGATAGACGGTTTAAATAAATGAGAACTTCTGTTGGAACCGGCTGTTCAGAATGGAGTTTTGTGGTGTTTCTTTCTGCACGACGGCAAATACTTCTTGCAATATGACAGTATGACACTGTTGTGTGACCTCCCGGCAAAATAAAGTGGGTGAGTGGTGGCAAGGCTGTATTCATACTATCTATACAGGTTTCTAAAAAAACCGTAGCCTCTGGGTTAAGGGCTGGCGTTTGAAAACGCTTTCCTTTAGAGCTTTGCTCAAGCTCGGGGTCCGTCGCTAGGATTGCACCCATAGCAAAGAGCTGTTCTTGGATGCTAATCAGATCCGCTTTAGAGTCACTAGAAATTTCTTGATCTCGAACAAGTCCAAGGTAGGAGTTCAGTTCATCAACGGTTCCATAACATTCAATTCTTAAATCGTGTTTTGGCAATCGGGCGCCGCCAATAAGACCTGTAGTCCCGCTATCGCCTGTTTTTGTATAAATTTTCATTTGCTATTTTCTGCCTTAAAGTTAAAAGTAATATTGTAAAACAGCAAAGTATTAGAGCCTTATTGTGAAATGTTCTTTGGGTTGTTCGGTTCTAAAAAATAATAAGCCCCAATAAAACGTATCTATAGAGACCGAGATGTCAGCGGAAGATTTGAGTTGATTCCATTTTTTGTAATGGGCTTTGCTTTTTCGTATGCAAGGAATTAAAACAAGCGAATCACGATGGCACACTTTAAAAAAATCAAGAAGGGCTGAAGTGATTGTCGTATCCATGTCCAAGTAAATAAAACTAGGAGTTTCTGAAATTAAATTTGAGGAGTCTGTTAGAGTCTTAATCGAATTAAATTTTTTAACGTTGCCTTGCAAACTTAAAGCGCGTTCAAATTTAGGAGCGATAGACGCATCTAGGTAGCTGTTGTTATATTTTAAATACAGCACTAGGCGTGCTAAAAATGGACTCGTCGAATTATTTTTAAGAAATTTGTTGGAGATAGTGTGTGTACTACGGTCATAAAAGCATTTAGTGATCAAATCAAAAACAAAAGGGGAGTGGACTCCATGCTCATTTTTGGAATGCCACCAAAACCTTAAATATAAAAGTACTTGATTCAATTCAGTTTTTCATTTAGTTCTAGCCATCTTAGTTCCTTGTCTTCAATGACTTGAAGGAGTTTTTTCAAATCAGCAGAAAGCGTTTCTATAGTGTCCATACTAATGTCTTCCACCAAAAACTGAGACTCGAGTTCCTTCTTGTCAAACTCAAGCGACTTCAACTTGCTCTCTAAGTTTTTAAGCTCCTTTTGCTCATTAAAACTTAGTTTGGTTTGCGATTGTTTTGGAGTTACTTCTTTTGTAATAGTAGCTAGTTTTTTTGGTTCTGAAGCTACAGATGCACTGTCTTCATAGATTCTGAAATCTGAGTAATTTCCTGGAAAATCCTCGACCATGCCTTCCCCTCGAAACACAAATAAATGATCCACAATCTTATCCATGAAATAACGGTCATGCGACACAACAAGTAAGCAGCCAGGAAAATCAAGTAAGAAGTTTTCTAAGACGTTAAGGGTCACAATGTCCAAATCATTTGTGGGCTCATCAAGTATTAAGAAATTGGGGTTTTGTATTAAGACCGTACATAAGTAAAGACGTTTGCGTTCCCCACCACTTAGTTTTTCAACAAAATCATACTGTTTTTTTCGACTGAATAAAAAACGTTCCAATAATTGCTGAGCACTAATTTGTTTGCCTTTCATAAGAGGAATATAGTCTCCGTAATCTCTTACCACATCAATTACCTTTTGCATCGGTTTTGCTTTGATGCCGTCTTGTGTATAATAACCAAACTTAATGGTTTCCCCTTGAATTATTTTACCGCTATCGGGTTGAAGCCCGCCAGTAATCATATTAAGAAAGGTTGATTTTCCAGTCCCATTCTTCCCGATAATTCCAATGCGTTCTCCTCTTTGAAATACGTATTCGAACTTATCTAAAATCAACTTTTCGTCAAAGGCCTTTGAAACTTTATAGATTTCTAGAATTTTACTTCCCAAACGTTCCATGTTAATTTCTAGTTGAATCTCATGGTCATTTCTACGTTTGCTTGCCCGTTCTTTTATTTCATAAAAGTCATCAATTCTTGACTTTGATTTTGTGGTACGAGCTTTTGGCTGTCGACGCATCCATCCAAGTTCTTTTTTAAATAACTGTTTGGACTTGTTTGTTTCAATCGCTTCGCGTTCGATACGTTCTTCTTTTTTCTCCAAATAATAGGAATAATTGCCTTTGTAGTTATAAATACAACCTTCGTCTAGTTCGATAATTTCGGAGCAGACACGCTCCAAGAAATACCGGTCATGCGTTACCATAAAAAGGGTGATGTTTTCTTTAGCAAAAAAGGTCTCTAGCCATTCTATCATTTCTAAATCCAAATGGTTGGTAGGCTCATCCAAAATTAACAAGTCTGGCTTACTTAATAGGGTGTTTGCTAACGCTAAACGCTTTTGTTGACCTCCAGATAGTTCGCTTACCTTTTGATTTAAATCAACAAGCTTTAATTTAAAAAGTATTTGAGTGTATTGTGTTTCGTAGTCCCAAGCCTGATAGCGTTCCATGTCGTCAAAAGCAGTTTGATACAGCTTGCTGTCTTCGGGGTTTTCTAGCGCTTGATGATAGGTCTTAATGACATTTAAAATCGGATTGTCAGATTTTAAAATGGTCTCTTCTACCGTCAGAGATTGATCCAAAACAGGTTCTTGAGATAGGAAGGTGGTTCTTAGATCTTTTCGATAAATAATCTGTCCTGAGTCGGGAGTGTCTTTTCCAGAAAGTATATTTAAAATGGTTGTTTTTCCAGTTCCGTTTTTGGCGACAAATGCAATTTTTTGGTCTTTATGAATACTAAAAGATAGGTTTTCAAAAAGGCTGAGTTCGCCGTATGACTTCGATATGTTTTCTACGTTGAGGTAATTCAAAATTTTGTTTTTGCAAATAAAGGTTAATTATAGTCGAATTGCCTTGTTGAAATGACGAATTAAAAATAAATATCGCACACAAATAGCTATGAGAAGAGGGATCAAGCCAATCGCAAAGGATTGAACTCCGGTAATCCAATGCAACATCATTAGAGCTAAAAGGATGACAAGAAATACAATATATTTAATGCCACGATTGTTTAGGCGTGTTTTTAAAATAGAGGGAATAAAAAGAAGGTTTGTGGCAAAGGCCCATAACAGGTTGTAGTTGTCTGACGTAGCAGTATGGTCTGTTGCAAACCACAGCAGTAGTAAAGCAAGCCCTATTAATCCAGTAAAGGCAAATAAACTGACATCCAGCCATTTACTGCGTTTATTTTTTTTATGATCTCTAAAGGTTACAAATAAGATTGCAAAGGCTATTAGTGATAAGATAGCAAGCGGACTGCCAAATCCTTCAAAGGTTTTAACGAAGGATGAGGAAGTTAGTATTTTTGATTTTTTAACAATTTTTAAATCTGTCGATCCTATTTGGGCATTTTCAAGTAATAGGTAAAGGTTTTTTGGTAAAAACAAATGTTCTTTTACAGAGGCTAACTGGTCTATCTTTGATCCCAGTGCAACATCGATCCCTAAGCTTCCCCAAGAGTTTTGGTTTAAGTCCGAACGGATTAAATTTCTAAATGTATCTTGTTCAAATGTGCTAGGAGGAAGGTAGGTAATTTGGTCTTCTAATATGGACTCAATCGCATCTGTAATTTTAGTTGCACAATTATTGTAGAAAAAATCATACGGATAGGACTGATTTTCAGGCTTTATATTTTCAGTAAGAAAATAATAAAAGGCTGTTTTTTGTTTTGTGCTGAGGTTGAGTTGTTGTTCTTGTACACGTCTGTTTTGGTATTCATAAAACGATAAAAAATCTTCAAATTCGGTGCGTCCAATCATATAATTGAGCTTGCCTTGGGCGAAATTTAAATAAAATCCTTCAGCTTCAAAGTCATAACGTCCGTAGTCATATACTACATCAAAGTTGTATAAAGGATCTTTGACCCGAATGGCACTGTGTCCAAATGAATCGTTTAATAAATATCCAGGTCCAATGGATAAAACACTAATCTCTGAGGCCTCTGTAAGTTGAAGTTGTGCGTTTGAAGATAGCGTAAGCAGTAAAAGAACTAGCGGAATTAATTTTTTTAATATCATTGTCTAAAAATACTTAAATCAATTTTGAGTGAAAAGACATTTGAGTATAACGCAGCGCTTTGATCTCCGATGTCTGTAAATGCGTAGTCTAAACAGATTCCATTATATTTAAACCCAACTCCAAAATTAGGTTGAAATGTTAATGATTCTGAATTGTCAATCTGTAATTCATTTTGAAAATTTCCAGCACCTGCTCTCAAGAACACCAGGTCCGTATAACCAAATTCTAAACCAATAGCCGGATTAATACTCACAAAAGAAGTCGATATAAGATCATTGTTTTGTTCAAACCGCGCAATGAGATCAATTTCAGTTCTTAAGGTATAATCGTAATTAAAGGTGTGAAGCTTAGACATCCCAAATTGTAATTTGGGAAGGGTTATCTCAGTGGTTTCTGGCTCTTCTTGATTTTCTCCAGGGATGGCGTTTTGTATGTCTTGTAAGCGCCCTTCATCAATCGCCCAAGTATTAAAGGTTGTTGTAATATCTCTTGCCATTAAACCAAACTTCCAGTTATTGGATTCAAATTGAATACCAAGATCAAACCCAAAGCCCCAAGAAGATGCAAAGTCTCCAATAATTCGTCGTATTACTTTTGCATTAACTCCATAGTTCCATCCTGGAACAGGTAGTTTTCTAGCAAATGAAAATGTAAGTCCATAATCGGCAGCAGAAAATAAATTAATACGATCGTAATTTACAACGCCCTGTTGGTCGATTAGGTTAGTTGTGTCTAAAATGTCGTCAACTCCAAATCGAATTAAAGAAATACCAATAGCAGTGCGGTCGTCTAAGGGCATTGCAAAAGCTACATAATTATAGTTAGCAATGTCTGCAAAATAACTGGAGTGCATAACTGAAATTTGATGGTCTTCAATGTGTATAAGCCCTGCCGGATTCCAATAGCCAGAATTTACATCTTCTGTAGATGCTACGACTGCATTACTTTTTCCTAACGCTGCTGCATCAACCCCAATATTCATAAATTCATTTGAATAGTTCCGAGTGGTCTGAGATCCCATAAAAAGAGGAGTCACAAGTAGTAAAATTAGTTTTAAGATTCGCAAAGGCTTTTTTTTATTCATCGCGTAAACACTATTATAAAACTCTGTTTTTTTTTAGATATTGTTGTTTATTTACGTAAAACAAAAATAGTTTATTATTTTTACTAATTAATTACAATTTAACGTGAAAGCATATATACCTAATTTTATAACACTATTAAACTTATTCTCTGGCTGTATCGCTGTTATATATGCCTTAGAAGGGAATATGAAATTAACGGCTTTGTTTGTTTGTTTAGGGATATTCTTTGATTTTTTTGATGGCTTTTTTGCTCGTAAGTTGAAGGTTCAGAGTGAATTAGGGCTGCAGTTAGATTCTTTAGCAGATATGGTTACTAGTGGGCTTGTTCCTGGTTTAGTGCTATTTCACTTGTTAGGTCTTGTTACTCAACCGTCTTGGGACTCTGAAAGTATTTTACCTTATTTTGGGTTATTAGTAACCTTGGCATCGGCTTATAGGTTAGCTAAGTTTAATATTTCTGATAATCAATCCGATTCTTTTATTGGTTTGCCAACTCCAGCAAATACCTTATGGATTATTGCCTTGCCTTTAATTTTAGAGTATCAAAATAGTGAGATGGCTGAGGTCATTATTTTAAACCCTTGGTTTTTAATAGCAATCACTATCATGAGTTGTTATTTACTAAATGCACCTATTAAGTTGTTAGCGTTAAAGTTTAAAAACTGGAGTTTTCAAGATAATATGTATCGTTATATATTAGTTATATCATCATTGATTATTCTAATCATATTTCATTTTTCTGGAATTCCACTGGTTATAATTAGTTATGTGACCCTATCTTTAGTGTCTAAAAAATAAATAACAAAACCTATGGCATCTGGCTTTTTTGCACTTCTTGATGATATTGCTGTTCTTATGGATGATGTTTTGGTGATGACTAAAATATCCGCCAAAAAAACAGCCGGTATTCTGGCAGATGATTTGGCGGTCAATGCCGAAAAAGCATCTGGGTTTTCATCATCTCGAGAACTTCCTGTGTTGTGGGCCATCACTAAAGGCTCCTTTATAAATAAAATAATTATTTTGCCTTTCGTTTTTTTACTGAGTGCTTTTTTACCTTCGGCAATTTTAGTGGTGCTAGTCATTGGTGGGATCTATTTAGCTTTTGAGGGAGTAGAGAAAATAGTTTACTATTTTTTCCGACCCAAAACCAAAGTGGTTAACACCAAAAATGAGGTGCTTTCTGAGGGTGCTTTGTTGAAGTTAGAAAAGAAGAAAATCAAGTCTGCTATTGTAACCGATTTTATTCTCTCAATTGAGATTATTATCATTGCCCTAGGAACAATTAACGACGAATCGATAGGGATGAAACTTGCGGTAGTGACTATTATTTCTATGTTAGCTACGGTGGGTGTGTACGGCATGGTAGGTCTTATTGTACGAATGGATGACTTAGGGTTTCAGCTTGTTAAAGCGAGCAAAGGCCAAAAAAACAGTTTGCATTTTATAGGCATGGGGTTAGTAAATGCTTTACCACTTGTCATTAAATCTTTATCGGTGGTTGGAACCGTAGCGTTGTTATTAGTTTCAGGCGGGATTTTTGTACATAACGTCTCCTTTTTTCATCATTTTTTAGAAGGGATTCCAAGTATGTTAAGAGATTTAATAATAGGGGGGTGCGTAGGAGTATTCGCGGTAATTTTTGTGAAGTTAATTATGAAATTATATGAGCACTTTTTTAAGGCTAAAGCGTCTTAAAACTCTAACTTTTTCTTTCGAAGCTCAAAGTTTTGGCCCAAGTAAACCTTTCTTACCATCTCGTCATTTGCTAAGTCTTCAGGTTTCCCAGCTTTTAGAATACTGCCTTCAAACATTAAATATGTACGGTCCGTAATTGCCAGTGTTTCTTGAACGTTATGATCTGTAATTAGAATTCCAATATTTTTTTTGGTCAGCTTAGCAATGATCCGTTGAATATCTTCAACTGCTACGGGATCTACTCCTGCAAAAGGTTCATCCAGCAAAATAAAACTTGGATCGGTAGCCAAAGCTCTAGCGATTTCAGTACGTCTTCGTTCGCCTCCGGATAATAAATCTCCTCGGCTTTTTCGAATGTGATGAAGGCTAAACTCATCAATCAACGATTCCATTTTATCCAACTGTTCTTTTTTAGATAATTTGGTCATTTGAAGGACACTCAAAATATTATCCTCAATACTTAGTTTTCTAAATACAGAGGCTTCTTGTGCTAGGTAACCAATACCACTTTGTGCTCTTTTGTACATTGGATACGAAGTGATTTCTTTATCATCCAAGTAAATGGCACCACCATTGGGCTTTATCAATCCAACAGTCATATAAAATGAGGTTGTTTTTCCAGCGCCATTAGGGCCAAGGAGTCCCACAATTTCACCTTGATTTACTTCAAGAGAAACGTCTTTCACCACTTTTCGCCCGCTGTAGGACTTCATTAAATTTTGGACTCTTAACTTCATTCGTTTGTTTAAAGAATTTTAAAAATAGTGAAATGATTTTACTATTCATCAACTCTGGCTAGTTTATATAAAATTTAACTAGACTTTTTCTGTGTAATTAATTTATAAAAAACAGGTACTAAACCTACAGTTTCCATAACTAATCCCATAGTAAGTACTCCGCTAGAATAGTTTAGTTTCTGTATTTTTAATAACGCCCCAATAAATATAATTATAGGACCTAAAACTAATAACATAACTGATGGCTTCATAGTTTAAGGCTAAATTAAGCTTCTAAAACATCTAAATATTCATAGGCACGTCTTAGGTGAGGAATAACAATAGTTCCACCAACCAAGGTCGCGATGCTTAACGCTTCTGCAATTTGTTCTTTAGTAAGTCCTTCAGAATGACATTTCTCTAGGTGGTAGCGCACACAGTCGTCACACCTTAACACAGTAGAGGCGACCAGCCCCAACAACTCTTTTGTTTTAGTGTCTAAAGCACCTTCCTTAAAAGCATTGGTGTCTAAGTTAAAGATACGTTTGATAACCGTATTATTTTCTGCCAAAATTTTGCTATTCATTTTCTCGCGATACGCGTTAAACTCTTCTACTTCGTTAGCCATTATTTTCTTTTCTTTTCTGGTTTCTTATTACAATTCTAGAAATGAGAATGCTCACTTGATACAGCACTATTACGGGTATTGCTACTATAACTTGACTCGCAATATCCGGAGGGGTTATGACGGCGGCAAAAATTAAAACAATGACTAAGGCAAATTTTCTATTCTTTTTAAGGAACTCAGGGGTTACCAGTCCAATTTTAGTTAGAAAATAAATGATTATTGGTAATTCAAAAATGAGTCCAGAGGCTAGGGTAGAAGCTCTAATCAATCCTATGTAAGAATTAAGGTCAAAATCGTTGTGTACAAGCTCAGCTACCGAGTAGGTTCCTAAAAAGTTAATGGATAGCGGGCAAACAATATAGTATCCAAATAAAACACCAATAAAAAATAAAATTGAAGAAATAAAAATAAAGCCTCTAGAGTTGTTTTTTTCTTTGTGGAGTAAGCCTGGACTTATGAATTTCCAGAATTGATAAATAACAAACGGGAAGGCGATTATAAATCCAAAAGTAATGGAGGTCCAGATGTGAGCTGAAAACTGTCCAGCCATGGTTCTACTTTGAACTTCAAAATCAAAGTTGGTATCACAAAAACTCTCAAACCCCATTAGCCTAGAAGCATTACATAAAAATTCGTAGGTAAAAAAGTCAGATTTTGTGGGTCCAAATATAAGAACGTCAAACAAGAAGCCTTTGGCCAAAAAAGCGGCTGTAGCGGCTATAATAATAGCAGCAGTTGCTTTGATCACATGCCATCTTAATTCTTCAAGATGGTCTAAAAAAGACATTTCTTTTTCTTGTCCCATAGTTAAATAATTCCTTCTTTGATTAGGTCGTGTATATGAACAACTCCAACGTAGCGTCCATTGTGTTGAACAAGAAGTTGTGATATTTCATTAGTTTCCATTAACTCCATAGCTTGTATAGCCATAGCACTCACAGCAATAGTTTTGGGAGTCTGACTCATAATATCTTTTGCATACAGTTTAGAAAAATCTTCTGTATTGGCAAGCATTCGTCTTAAATCACCATCAGTTATGATTCCAACTATTTCATCATTTTCGGTGACAGCCGTGACTCCTAAGCGCTTTTTCGAGATTTCAATAATTACATCTTTTATGCTTGAGTTTAAAGATACTTCTGGTTTTTCGTTAAAAGCTAATAAATCTTTAACTCTTAAAAATAATTTTTTTCCAAGCGCTCCACCTGGGTGGTATTTTGCAAAATCGTCACTAGAAAACCCTCTAATGTCTAACAGGCAGACGGCCAAAGCATCTCCTATTACTAACTGAGCAGTTGTACTTGTGGTAGGGGCTAAGTTATTAGGGCATGCTTCTTTTTCTACATAAGAATTAAAAACATAGTCTGCTTGTTCGGCTAACATGGATTTCATGTTGCCAGTGATGGCAATTAGGGTATTTTTAGCATTTTTTAATAATGGAATCAATACTTTTATTTCTGGGGTATTTCCGCTTTTGGAGATACATATAACAACATCATCTTTCAAAACAAGCCCTAGGTCGCCATGAATGGCATCTGCAGCATGCATAAACACTGAGGGAGTTCCTGTAGAGTTTAATGTAGCTACAATCTTATTGGCTATGATAGCACTTTTGCCAATACCTGTTATGATAACACGTCCTCTAGAATTATATATTAATTCTACGGCTTCTGCAAATGAATCATTTACAAAATCTGCAAGTTTTGAGATGGCTAAGCTTTCATCAATGATGGTTTGTTTAGCGAGTGATACTGTAGCTTTTTTTGAGTTCAAATTTTCTATCTTTTGGTTGTGTACTTATTTAAATATATCTACCTTTAGATTAAGTTACAAAAAAACAAAAAAAATAGGAGTGTTCCTGAATTTATTCTAGTTTTTGATTAAATAAGGTAACATTTTTTACTTTAAGTAAAGAAATTTGATGATTAATGAGTATTTCGACCAAAGAATTACATGCCGCACTTAAGACTTATTTTGGATTTGGTAAGTTCAAGGGACTTCAAGAACAAGTAATAACTAGTATTTTATCTAAAAAAAACACGTTTGCGATTATGCCAACAGGGGGTGGTAAATCTCTTTGTTATCAGCTCCCAGCTTTAATGCAAGACGGGACCGCAATTATTGTCTCCCCTTTGATCGCTTTAATGAAAAATCAGGTTGATGCCATTAGAGGAATTTCAAGCGAAGAAGGGATAGCACATGTTTTAAACTCTTCTTTAAATAAATCCGAGATTAGGCAAGTGAAATCAGATATCGAATCTGGAATCACGAAGCTTTTGTATGTGGCACCTGAATCGCTTTCCAAAGCTGAAAATATTGAGTTTTTGAGAGGGCAAACTGTTTCTTTTATGGCAGTTGATGAAGCCCACTGTATTAGTGAGTGGGGGCACGATTTTAGGCCTGAATACAGAAACCTTAAACATATTATTACTCAAATTGGGGATAATATTCCTATTATAGGGTTAACAGCAACAGCCACGCCTAAAGTTCAAGAAGATATTTTAAAAAACTTAGGAACGACTGATTCAACAACTTTTAAAGCTTCCTTTAATAGGCCTAATTTATACTACGAGATACTCCCTAAAACAGCTCAGGTTGATAATGATATTATAAGGTTTGTAAAGCAAAATGAAGGCAAATCAGGTATTATTTACTGCTTGAGTAGAAAACGTGTAGAGGAACTTTCACAAATACTTCAAGTTAATCAAATTAAAGCAGTGCCTTACCATGCAGGTTTAGATGCAAAAACACGCTCTAGGCATCAAGATATGTTTTTAATGGAAGATGTAGATGTGGTGGTAGCAACGATTGCTTTTGGTATGGGGATTGACAAGCCAGATGTTCGTTTTGTGATTCATCACGACATTCCAAAAAGTATTGAGAGTTACTACCAAGAAACAGGTCGTGCTGGTCGTGATGGTGGAGAAGGACATTGTTTAGCTTACTATGCCTACAAAGACATAGAAAAACTAGAAAAGTTTATGTCTGGTAAGCCAGTAGCTGAACAAGAAATTGGTTTTGCTTTACTGCAAGAGGTTGTGGCTTTGGCAGAAACATCGATGTCTAGACGGAAATTTATTTTACATTACTTTGGAGAGTCTTTCGATACTAAAACAGGTGATGGAGGAGATATGGATGATAATATACGAAATCCAAAACCTCAATCAGAAGCAATGGATCAAGTAAAGTTATTACTTAATATAGTGTCTTCTACACATGAAAAATATAAAAGTAAAGACTTGGTCAACGTGCTTACCGGTCAAGAAAATGCGCTTATAAAATCACATAAAACAGATGAAAAGCCATTTTTTGGAAATGGAAGTGAGAAGGTACCATTGTATTGGATGGCACTCATTAGACAATCTTTAGTCGCAGGATTTTTGCGCAAGGATATTGAAACCTATGGCGTTTTAAAGATTACGGAAAATGGTCGTGAGTTTTTGAAACAGCCTGTATCTTTTACGATGACCGAGGATCATACTTATAATTTTGCAGACTCAAGCAGGAGTTACAGTAATTCTACAGCTGTAGCGGATGTTAATTTGATGCGTATGCTCAAAGATCTCAGGAAAAAAAATGCTAAAAAATTAGGAGTGCCCCCATTTGTTATTTTTCAAGACCCCTCTTTGGAAGATATGGCCCTTAAATATCCAATTACTATTGAAGAGTTGTATAATATTCATGGAGTTGGAGAAGGTAAAGCAAAGCGTTATGGAACTGATTTTGTTGCGCTCATTAATAGTTATGTAAATGAAAATGAAATTGATCGTATGCAGGATATGGTCATTAAGTCTACTGGATCAAACTCCTCACTAAAACTATATATTATTCAAAATATCGATCGAAAACTCCCACTTGATGATCTCTCTTCTGCCAAAGGAATGAGTATGGATGAATTTGTTAAAGAGCTAGAAGCGATTGTTTTTTCTGGAACTAAATTAAATATTAATTATTGGATTGATGATCTTTTTGATGAAGACCAACAACAAGAGATTCACGATTATTTTATGGAATCCGAGTCCGATGATATTGAGACTGCAATTGAAGAGTTTGATGGAGATTACGACGATCAAGAGCTCCGATTGTATCGCTTAAAGTTTATAAGTGAGGTTGCTAATTAATTCCATTATCAACAAATCTATTACATAAACTTTTTTGTTTATAATTCCTGCTTATATTTGCAGCTATTAAAAAAATAAATTCAAACTCATGAAAGACGGTTTATACGCAAAATTTAACACCTCCAAAGGAGAAATCTTAGTAAATTTAGAATTTCAAAAAACTCCAGGAACTGTAGGTAACTTCGTTGCTTTGGCTCAAGGAAACTTAGAAAATTCAGTAAAAAAACAAGGAGATCCGTATTATAACGGTTTAAAATTCCATAGAGTGATTCCCGATTTCATGATTCAAGGAGGTTGCCCATTAGGGTCTGGAACAGGGAATCCTGGATACCAATTTGATGATGAATTTCACCCAGATTTAAAACATGATACCCCTGGAATATTATCAATGGCTAATTCTGGCCCTGGTACCAATGGAAGTCAGTTTTTTATTACCCATATTCCAACAGCATGGTTGGATGGAAAACATACTGTTTTTGGAAATGTAATTGATGGACAATCGGTTGTAGACACCATAGCGCAAGGCGATGCTTTAGATGCTGTTGATATTATTGCAGTTGGAGCAGACGCTGAAGCATTTCAAGCGGTAGAAGCTTTTAGAAGTTTTGAAGGTTCGCGTGAAACACGACTCGCAGAAGAAAAAGCAGCTATTGAATCTGAACTGGATAAATTAGCAACTGGTTTTGAGAAAACAGAAAGTGGTTTACGTTACCAAATACTTCAAAAAGGAACAGGTGCACAAGCTACAAAAGGGGCTACGGTATCAGTTCATTACAAAGGCCAATTAACTGATGGAACTGTTTTTGATTCCTCATACAAAAGAAAAGAACCTATCGAGTTTGCATTGGGTATGGGACAAGTTATAGCTGGATGGGATGAAGGTGTTTCTCTTCTTAAAGTTGGTGATAAGGCTCGTTTTGTAATTCCAAGTAACTTAGGATACGGAAGTCGAGGAGCAGGCGGAGCTATACCACCAAATGCAAATTTAATATTTGATGTTGAATTAGTTAGCGTCAAATAAGCAATTCTTAACGATTTAAAAAAGCACCTTAAGGGTGCTTTTTTTTTATAATACAAAGTGTTTATAAACAACTTGAGATTTTATGAATAGTTTCAATACTTATTTGTAAATTTGTTCGCGTTTAACACCGCATAATGACAGATACAATCACTAAATATATTTTTGTTACTGGAGGCGTAAGCTCTTCGTTAGGTAAAGGCATTATAGCCGCTTCTTTGGCTAAATTACTTCAAGCCCAAGGCTACCGTACAACCATTCAAAAACTAGATCCCTACATTAATATAGATCCAGGAACCTTAAATCCTTATGAACATGGAGAATGCTATGTTACGGATGATGGTGCGGAAACTGATTTAGACTTAGGTCATTATGAGCGTTTTTTGAATGTGCCAACTTCTCAATCTAATAATGTGACTACAGGTCGCATTTACCAAAGCGTTATTGACAAAGAGCGTCGTGGTGAATTTTTAGGCAAAACGGTACAAGTAATTCCTCACATCACTGACGAGATAAAACACCGTGTACAGATTTTAGGAAAATCTGGTGACTATGATATTGTAATTACTGAAATCGGAGGCACTGTAGGTGATATAGAGTCTTTACCATATATAGAAGCCGTTCGTCAGCTTAAATGGGAAATGGGGAATAAAAATGCCTTAGTAATTCATTTGACTTTAATTCCATATTTGTCTGCAGCAGGCGAGCTTAAAACAAAACCAACTCAACACAGCGTTAAGACTTTGATGGAGAGTGGAGTACAAGCTGATATATTAGTCTGTAGAACTGAACATAAACTAAGCGATGGCATTCGTACAAAATTAGCACGTTTTTGTAATGTAAAAAGAGAAGCTGTCATTGAATCTATAGACGCCTCTACTATCTATGATGTTCCAAATCTTATGTTAGATGAAGGTTTAGATAAAGTAGTTTTAGAGCAATTAGACTTGCCAAGTCATACTCCTGATCTATCATTATGGAATAGCTTTTTAGAAAAACATAAAAATCCAAAAAGTGAAGTGGTTATTGGGTTAATAGGAAAATACGTAGAATTACAAGATTCTTATAAATCAATTCTAGAATCTTTTATTCATGCAGGCGCAGCTAATGAAGTTAAGGTGAGAGTTGAGTGTGTACATTCTGAACATCTCAACACTGAAACTATTAAACTAAAACTAGCGCATTTGGATGCCGTTTTGGTCGCTCCAGGTTTTGGAGAGCGTGGTATAGAAGGTAAAATAGAAGCAATTAGGTATGTAAGAGAACATGAAATTCCTTTTTTTGGAATTTGCTTAGGAATGCAAATGGCTGTGATTGAGTTTTCACGTAATGTATTAGGATTATCTCAAGCTAATTCATCTGAAATGGATTCCCAAACCCCAGATCCAGTGATTGATATTATGGAAGATCAGAAAACGGTCACAGAAAAGGGAGGGACCATGCGATTAGGTTCCTGGAAATGTGATCTTTTAGAAAACACTAAGATAGCCTCTATTTATAATACATCGTCCATTATGGAGCGCCATAGACACCGCTATGAATTTAATAACGCCTATAAAACTAATCTTGAATCTGCAGGAATGATGGCCACTGGATTTAATCCTGAAACAGGTCTTGTTGAAATTATAGAGATTCCAAGTCATCCTTGGTTTATTGGTGTGCAATACCACCCAGAATATAAAAGTACTGTAGCCAATCCACACCCCTTGTTTTTGGCTTTTATAAAAGCAGCCTTAAAACATAAAACTAATAAATAATTAAAGTTGATTTACCATTCGTTTTTGTGTTTGGTAGTCGTATTAAAATATAAATTATGGAAGAGAAAAAATTTGACTTAAATTCAATTATTGGATTTTTGCTTATAGGAGCAATTTTGTTGTACATGCTATGGCAACAGCAACCTACTCCAGAAGAAATTGCTGCACAAGAAGAAGCTAGACAAGAAGAATTAGCCACAGAAACAGCCCAAAACAAGTCAAATTTAATAACCAACAGTGTGAGTACCCAAACTATTGATACTTCACTAGATTTAGAAAATTTAAAAAATCAAGTTGGCGATTTTGCATATGCAATGACTTTGCCTTCTGCAACTTCTGCTATTACAACGTTTGAAAATGACGTTTTAGCTCTAAAAATTGATAATAAAGGTGGTTTTATTTCAGAAGTAAAATTGAAAAGTTATGTGAATCATGATTCTGTTCCTGTTTATCTAATTAAAGACGGCAGTTCTCAGTTTAATTTAAATTTTGCAACCACAGATAATCGCATACTAAATTCTTCGGAATTATATTTTCAACCAACACTATCATCATCAGGTGATAATCAAATTCTGTCAATGCGACTCAAGGTGTCAGAGTCTCAGTTTTTAGAGTACCGATATGAATTAAAACCAAATGACCACATGCTTGGGTTTTCCGTACGTTCTCAAGGGTTGTCCTCGGTTTTAAATACGTCTCAAGAGGTTCAATTGGATTGGAAGTTTAACGCACATAGACAAGATAAAAGTATCGTATTTGAAAATCGTTACACCCGTTTATCTTATGAACATGAAGGCGATAAAACAAACAAATTATCTCAAACTGGAGACGATGATGAATCTGAAATAGAAGTTTCATGGATTTCTTTTAGACAGCACTTTTTTAGTTCTATTTTAGTACCCGAAGTTCCTTTTAAAACAGCCGACTTAAAATCATTTAATTTAGTAAATGATGAAACGGTTGATACTTTATTTACCAAGCGTTATGAAGTGAGCCTGCCATTGAGCTTTTCTGGTGGAGAATTAGCTCATAACATGAGTATATATTATGGCCCAACGTATGATAAAATTTTAAATCAATACGACAAAAATTTAGAGGCTAGTATACCTTTTGGATGGGGAATTATTGGATGGATTAATAAATCAGTTTTTAGTCCATTGTATGGGTGGTTAACTAATTATTTGTCATACGGCCTTGCTATTATTGTAATGACTATAATGGTTAAGATTCTATTGTCATTTGTTCAATACAAACAGTTTTTAACTCAGGCTAAAAATAAAATAATTAAGCCAGAGTTGGATGCTTTAACTGAAAAGTATAAAAACAACAAAATGAAATTGCAGCAAGAAAGAATGGCACTTCAAAATAAAGTAGGGGCAAATCCTATGAGTTTGGGTGGTTGTTTACCTATGTTTTTTCAAATGCCAGTATTCTATTCTTTATTTATGTTTTTTCCTATTGCATTTGAATTACGACAAAAACCATTTTTATGGGTAGAGGATTTAAGTTCTTACGATTCAATTGCAGAACTCCCTTTTAATATTCCTTTTTATGGAGACCACATTAGTTTATTTCCAATATTGGCGTCTATAGCTATTTTCTTTTATATGAAAATGACTACAGGTCAACAAATGTCTGCACAACCTACTCAAGAAGGGATGCCTGATATGGCCAAGATGATGAAATATATGATTTATTTCTCACCAATCTTGATGCTGGTATTTTTTAACAATTATGCCTCTGGATTAAGTTTATACTATTTTATATCTAATTTAATTAGTATTGGAATTATGTTAGTTATCAAAAACTTTATCATTGACGAAGAAAAAGTACTTGCAAAAATACAAGTGAGTAAAACGAAACCCAAAAAACAAAGTCGTTTCCAAAAGAAAATGGCGGATATAATGGAACAAGCTGAAGCACAAAAACAGGCCCAGCTAAAACGCAAGAAATAAATTATGTTTGCTACACATTTTATATGTTGTTAAGCATATTTTAAGCTGTTTTTGTTTTATCCGAAGTTGCTAAATATTTCATAAACCAATAAATAATCTAACACATTATTTATTGGTTTTTTTATTACTTTAAGATTTCTTCCCTTTAGTTACATTAACTAATCAACTCATTACTTTATATAGCCGTTCCTTACATAGCGCTTTTGTTTAGTTACTCTTAGTACGTTCTTTACATCTAGCTAACTTTTTTACATGCGTTATACAATTAGTGTTGTCTTAATTTTAAGTAGTTTATATAGCTATTCGCAATTATATATTCCTTCAGATACCGTTTTCACTCTTATAGGGTTAGAAACACAGCTTAGTTCAAATGAATCAATAAATATAATTAACACTCAC
>CAJIZJ010000040.1 GCA_905181825.1 uncultured Flavobacteriaceae bacterium | reverse complement strand
TCGAAATTGGTTCATATGGATTGTCATTTATCTCAGATCCTTTAACAATCGGTATGTATTCATCGAGAAGATCCACCATGCTTCGTGCAATCTTTGTTTTTGCTTGTCCTCTTAATCCTAATAAGTTGATGTGATGCCCAGCAATAATAGCCTTTTTTAATTGAGGAACAACCGTGTCTTCATAGCCATAAAGTCCTTCGAATACTGGTTGCTTGGCTTTAATTCGTGCAATTAAATTGGCTTGAATCTCTTGGTTAATTGTTTTGTTCTCATAATCAGAGTTTTTCAACTCTTTAAATGTTATATCTTTTCTCATATTCTTTTAGTTCTATTTTTTTCGTAATCTTCAAATATCATTTCTCCTAAACCGGACAATCCAGTTAAGAACGCTTTTCCTTGGTTTTGCGCTGTAAAAAGTTCTACAAATTGTCGTAGATACGGATCTTGAGCAATCATAAAAGTAGTAATAGGTATTTTTAATTTCCTTGCTTGAGCTGCTTTATTCAAACATTTAGAGACAATCATATCGTCCAACCCATTACTGTTTTTGTAAAACTCTCCAGATGGCAGCTTAATACAACTTGGTTTTCCATCGGTTATCATGAAAATTTGCTTATTTGTGTTTCGTTTTCTACGCAAAATATCCATTGCTAATTCTAGTCCAGCAACGGTATTGGTATGGTAAGGTCCAACCTTTAGATAGGGAAGATCCTTCACCTTAATTGGCCAGGCCTCATTTCCAAATACTATAATATCAATGGAGTCTTTAGGATATTTTCGGTGAATTAGCTCTACCAGCGCCATCGCTACTTTTTTGGCAGGTGTAATCCGGTCTTCGCCGTACAAAATCATAGAGTGACTAATATCAATCATAAGCACAGTACTCATTTGTGCTTTATGCTTTGTTTCTTCAACAATTAAATCATTTTCTGTGAGACGTAAATCTGAAATACCGTTGTTTATTTGTGCATTTTTGAGGCTCTCAGTCATATTTACGGTGGACAAGTCGTCACCAAATTGAAAGGATCTATTCTCGCCATCTCGCTCATCGCCGACCCCTACTTTTGTAGTCCTATGATTTCCTAGACCACTCTTTTTTAACTTTCCAAAAATTTGGTTTAAAGCATAGTCTCTCAAGGCCGACTCTAGTTTTGCAGTAAGTATGTTTTTCCCCTTCCCTTTTCCGTTTCCAGATTTGAGTTGGTCAGGATCGATATTTTCTTTGATATAACCTCGTTTCTTGAGATCCTCTTCAAAGTTCTCTAGTGTGTAGTGATCGTTAAAAATATTGTATTCGTCGTCCAGTGTATTTAGCCATTCAAAAGCTTCTTCGATATCGCCTGATGTATGTGTTAGGAGTTCTTTAAACACACCAAACACACGATCAAAGTCCGAAACGTCTTTTGCAGTATGCTTACTAAACGTAAACCCCTTTCCATAATTAAAATCTATTTCTGTCATCATCACAAATATCGTAATATAGAATTCTTAAATGCGTTAAGGAGTTATTAATCTTTAAGATTATTAACCACCTAACGTTTAGATTTTGTTATGGTTTTATAATTTCGATAATCTTTTTTCTAATTTGAGTGCTCTGTTATTTAACGGCCTTTATTTGTTAATCGAGAATACTTGAAAGCACATTGTAATATCGAGTCGCTATAAAATCAGCTCCAGAATCATTATAATGCACATCATCGGCTAACATAAGGTCTGTAAATCCAGTGTACATATCTATCGCTATCACTTGAGACGAAGAGGTAGATTGTTCAGAAGCGATTGCTAACACTTCTTCATTTATTTGGTTAAAATAGCTTATCAACTCTGAAGTCATTATATCAGACCTTCCTGGAGCCAATTGTTCGATTAGTATGGTGACATTTGGATTGGTTTCTTGAAGTATGTCTATAATCGCATTAATATTTATGGGGATCTGTGCATACGGCAAGCTTTGCAAAGCATCATTACCGCCAGGTGAACTAAAAAGTACAATATCTGGAGTTTCTGTTTCTGTGATCCATTCATTAATGCCATCTAAAATGTCTTCTGAAGTCCATCCACCATGTCCCTCGTGATCAGTATCAAAATTTTGGTTATTAAATGCGGGATAATTAGAATTATCAGATTGTGTTCCAACAAAGTCAAAAGTCCAGTTATTCTCTTTTAGTTGTTTCCATAGTTCATATCTAAAACTTTCGAATTCTGGTCTATTGCCTTCAACTCGTGATGCCCCTAATGCCATGATTTTGTTTACATAATCATTTTGGGTTTCATTGTCGGATTCATTAACAGACTCATCGCTTTTGCAAGCACAAAAAATTAACATAGTTAGAGTAAGAAGTAATACGTTTGGGGATAATTTCATCTTTTTAATTAAATATAGTTTTTTATTTTTTAAGTATAATATCTGTGAATTTTTTTAAGTTATTTACCCCGTGCTTGGTCACGTGTTTTATAAAAGCACTTCCAATAATAGCACCTTTTGCATGTTGCGTTGCTTGACTAAAGGTTTCGTGATCTGAAATTCCAAACCCAATTATTTGTGGGTTGACAAGTTTTAGATCGGCTATGCGTTTAAAATAATCAGTTTGATTTTTTCCAAAACCACTTTGGCTTCCTGTTGTACTGGCACTACTGACAGTGTAAATAAATCCTTTTGAAATGCTGTCCATATATCGGATGCGCTTTTCACTTGTTTGTGGCGTAATTAAAAAGATATTTAGTAAGCCATAACGTTCAAAAATGGTCTGGTACTCCTCGTGATATACTTCCACAGGAAGGTCTGGAATAATCAATCCATCAATGCCTACATCTTGACATTTTTTACAAAATTCTTCTACACCATATTGAAGCATGGGATTAAAATATCCCATTAAAATGAGAGGAATAGACACTGTTTTTCTGATGTCTTTGAGCTGATCAAACAAAACGTTTGAGGTCATGCCATTATGAAGTGCCTGTGTAGAGCTTACTTGTATGGTTGGGCCGTCTGCCAAAGGATCACTAAACGGCAATCCGATTTCAATCATGTCCACCCCATTTTTCTCTAAATTTTCAATCGTAGTCAACGTGTCATTTAGACTGGGATATCCTGCTGTGAAATAAATGGATAATAGTTTTTTGTCTTCTTGTAACTTTGCTTGTATTCTATTCACAATATTAAAGTTTAAAATAATCAATATAGGTATTCAAATCTTTGTCGCCACGTCCGGATAAACTAATCACCACCACGTCCTCAGGTTTGAATTTTTTATCTTCAAAAATAGCCAACGCATGAGAGGTTTCAATCGCCGGAATGATACCTTCGAGCTGCGACAATTCCAGACCCGCTATCATGGCTTCATCATCAGTCACCGAAATAAATTCGGCTCGTTTGGTTTCATATAAATGGGCATGCATAGGGCCAACGCCTGGATAATCCAAGCCTGCCGAAATAGAATAAGGTTCTGTAATTTGTCCATCATTGGTTTGCATGAGTAAAGTTTTACTTCCGTGGATCACACCTTCTTTTCCAAGGACGGAAGTTGCGGCGCTCTCGCCGGTATAAATTCCTTTACCAGCAGCTTCCACTGCAATCAGTTTCACGTCGGGTTCATTCAAATAATGATAATAGGCGCCCGCAGCATTACTACCGCCTCCTACACAAGCCACCACATAATCGGGGTTTTCGCGGCCTTCAACCTCTTTTAACTGCCATTTAATTTCCTCAGACACTACCGACTGAAAGCGCGCTACCATATCGGGGTAGGGATGTGGTCCCACTGCACTTCCTATGATATAATGGGTGTCTATTGGGTTATTAATCCAATCTCTTATCGCTTCGTTAGTGGCATCCTTTAGCGTACGGCTTCCTGAAAGTGCTGGGCGTACTTCCGCTCCTAGCATTTTCATTCGGGCTACATTTGGTGCTTGTCGTGCAATGTCAATTTCACCCATATATACAATACACTCTAGACCTGCTAAGGCACAAACCGTGGCCGTCGCCACCCCATGTTGCCCAGCGCCGGTTTCGGCTATAATACGAGTTTTTTTGAGACGCTTGGCCATCAATATCTGTCCTATTGTATTGTTGATTTTATGCGCACCCGTATGACACAAATCTTCACGTTTGAGATATATGTTAGTGTTGTATTTTTTAGACATACGTTTTGCAAAATACAAAGGAGTTGGTCGGCCTACATAATCTTTCAGGAGTTGATCGAACTCCTTTTTGAAATCAGGTTCTGCCATTACCTTCAAATAGTTTTGACGTAATTCTTCTACATTGGGGTATAGCATTTCTGGAATAAACGCCCCTCCAAACTGGCCATAATAGCCTTTTTCATTCACGTGATAACTCATAATAGTTGTTTAAATTTTTCTAAACTTTTTTTATCTTTTTTGGCCGGAGCCACTTCAAATTTACTATTTACATCTACGGCGTAGCAATAGCTTGCCGCTGTGCTTTTTTTGAATTCTTGTAATTGATCGACGTTTTCTAATCCAATCCCACCGCTTAAAAAATAAGGTTTTATAAACGGATAATTTTTTAAAACAGACCAGTTAAAACAGTAGCCATTTCCACCTGCTAAAGGCCCTTTAGTATCAAACAAATAAAAGTCACAAACTGTTTCATAGGAGGATAGTACATCAAAATTAAATTCATTTTTAATGGAAAACACTTTGATGACCTCTACATTAAATGCTTGCAGAGATTTGCAAAGTTCAGGCGTTTCTTCGCCATGCAATTGAACTGCTTGCAAATTGTGAGTATTGATTTTTTCGACAATAGTATCAAAGGAAGCGTTGACAAAAACACCTACTTTTTTTATGGAAGGATAGAGGGTCGGGATCGACGCTGACACGTGACGCGAAGAGCCTTCATAAAATATAAAGCCCATATAATCAGGTTTAATCGCAGCAATCGCCTGAATATTATCGTCATACCGCATGCCACATACTTTTAGTTTCATGCGTTTAATAGATTTATGAAATCTGCTGCCGCTGCACCAGGGTTTTCTGTTTTCATAAAATTCTCACCAATTAAAAATCCTTTATAGCCGTAGGGCTGTAGGCTTTTGATATCTGACACAGAGCGAATGCCACTTTCAGAGATTTTCACAAATTCATCTGGAATTAATGCACTGAGTGTTTTGCTGATTTCTAAATTAACCTCAAATGTTTTTAGATTACGGTTATTGACACCAACCATATTTAGAGACGGCATGATTGATTTATATAATTCTTCTTGGTTGTTAACTTCTAATAAGACTTCCATTCCTAATTCTTGAGCCAGAATTGAGTAGTGTTCAATTTCTTTACGGCTTAAGACGGTTGCGATAAGTAAAATCACATCGGCACCATAGGCCTTAGCTTCTGTTATTTGGTAGGGGTCAATTATAAATTCTTTCCGTAGCAAGGGTAGTTCACAGCTCGCTCTAGCGGTCAATAAATCTTCTAAGCTTCCACCAAAGTATTTCATATCCGTTAAGACAGACATGCCACAAGCTCCAGCGTTTTCATAGCCTTTCGCAACATCTTGGATATTCAAATTTTGATTGATGCAGTCTTTGGATGGTGAGCGGCGCTTATGTTCTGTAATTAGTCCTGAAGCACTTTGCTTTAGTCGCTTACTAAGAGACGGCGACTTGCGCTCAAACAAAACGGACTGTTCTAGTTGTTTAACAGGGATCAGTTGTTTTCGAAGTGTAACCTCAAGGTGTTTGTCAGCAACGATACGTTCTAATATACTACTCATGATAAGGCGATTAGTTTAGTGAGACATTGATTTGCTTTTCCAGAGAAAAGGGCTTCTTTGGCCAGTTCGTAGCCTTCAATATGGGTCAGCTGTTTGGCGGTTGCAATCGCTAAACCAGCATTGGCACACACCACATTATTTTGTGCTTCAGTCCCCTGACCTGCTATAATTGTTTTAAAAATTTTGGAGGCTTCTGCCACTGAGTTTCCACCAAAAATTGCTTGTTGGCTGTTGTTTTGTAACCCTAAATCTTCTGCTGAAAAAAGAACTTCCGACTTATTGGAGACAATCTTAACGGAATTTGTTAAAGATATTTCATCATAACCCCCTAGGTCATGAACTAGGCTGTAATTTTTATCGGAGTCTTGATAAAGGTAGGTGTAAAGGCGCAAAAGTTCTAAGTTAAATACCCCTACCATTTGGTTTTTAGGAGCCGATGGGTTTACCATTGGTCCAAGCATATTAAAAAAAGTTTTAACCCCTAATTCACGTCGAATAGGTGCTACGTTTTTCATCGCTGGATGAAACAAGGGAGCATGTAATACGCAAATACCTGTCGTAGCAATAGCACGTTCTAAAAAGTCGACATCATTTGAAAAAGTCACACCAAGAGATTCTAGGACATTTGAAGATCCACAGGCAGAAGATACGCCGTAATTTCCATGCTTAGCAACAGGTATGCCTGCGGCAGCCGTTACAAATGAGGAAAGTGTAGAGATGTTAAAGGTGTCTTTACCATCGCCCCCTGTACCGCATAAATCTATGGGGTTATATGCCGATAAATCCACAGGAATACAGAGTTCTAAAAGCGCATTTCTAAATCCTTTCAACTCTTCTAGAGTGACACTTCGCATCATAAAAACAGTAAGAAAGGATGCGATTTGACTCTGGTTATAGTCTCCTTTAGAGATATTAATCAGAATCTGTTTCGCTTCTTTAGCTGAAATAGTTTCGTGATTAATAAGTCTGTTTAAAATATGTTTCATTTGTTATTATTTATCAAATTAGGAGTTAATCCAGTTTTTCAATAGTTGTTTTCCGTTTGGAGTGAGTACTGATTCTGGATGAAATTGCACTCCTTTCACATCGAATATTTTATGCCTTAAAGACATTACCTGTCCATTTATGTCAACTGATGTAGCTTCTAAAACCTCAGGTAGAGTTGCGTCTACCACCCATGAATGGTAGCGCCCAACCTGAAGTGTTGGTCCAATTTGATCAAACAGAACTTCATCTTTCACTATAACAGTAATGTCTGTATGAACTCCGTGATATACTTCCTCTAAATTTACAAGTTGACCTCCAAAAACATCTCCAATAGCTTGTTGTCCTAGGCATACACCTAGAATACTTTTGGTAGATGCATAGCGTCTAATTACAGCATTTAATAACCCCGCTTCTTCTGGAATCCCAGGGCCAGGGGAGAGGAGTATTTTATCAAAATACTCAACGTCATCTAATTCAAACTTGTCATTTCTAAGAACCGTTACTTCGCAGTCTAGGTCTTCTAGGTAATGCACCAAATTAAAGGTAAAACTGTCGTAATTATCGATGACTACTATTTTTTTCATATTTATATTGTTTCAGCGAGTTTAATGGCTTTGGTTAAAGCACCTAGCTTATTATACACTTCTTGAAGTTCATTTTCTGACGTAGACTTTGATACGATTCCTGCCCCAGCTTGCCAATGCAGTTGATAGTCTTTACTTAAAAATGTACGGATCATAATGGCATGGGTATAATTTCCGTCGAAATCCATAAAACCTATAGCCCCTCCGTAAAAGGCACGGCTTGTTTTTTCGTATTTTTCAATGAGTTGCATTGCTTTGTGCTTAGGAGCACCACTAAGGGTACCTGCTGGAAATGTATCAGCTACAATTTGCATAGTTGGTGTGTTTTTTTTGACGTCTCCAATGACTTTACTGACCAAATGAATAACGTGTGAGAAAAACTGTACTTCTCTGTATTTTTCAACAACAACGTCCGTACAATGTCGGCTTAAATCGTTTCTAGCGAGGTCTACTAGCATGACATGTTCGCTATTTTCTTTTTTATCGGCCACTAGTTTTTTTGCTAATTCAGCATCTTTTAAGTCATCTCCTGTTCTCGCAAAAGTACCAGCAATAGGGTGGATTTCTGCCTTCTGATTTTCTACAACAAGTTGTGCTTCTGGTGAGCTTCCAAAAATCTTAAACTTCCCATAATCAAAATAAAACAAAAAGGGTGAGGGATTAATGCTTCGTAACGCACGGTACACATTGAAATCATCACCTTTAAAATCTTGTTGAAATTTTTTAGATAACACTAACTGAAAAACGTCGCCGCGATTACAGTGTTTTTTAGCCAAATCTACATTAGATTTAAAGGCTTCGTCTGTTAGGTTGGAGCTGATTGAACCTATGGATTTGAAATCATAAGATGAAAAACTCTGCATTTTTATCAAATGATCAATAGCCTCTATATTGCTTTCAGTTTCATAACAATGTGCAAATATATAGGCCTCATTTTTGAAATGATTAATAGCAATTATGTTTTGATACACCGCATAATACATGTCTGGAATTTCAACAGAACCGTTTTTTTTTGAAATAGTAATGTCTTCAAAATACTTGACCGCATCATAGGCTGTAAATCCAAACATTCCATTATTAATGAACTTAAATACTTTATCTTTTTGAGTTTCAAATTGCTTTGTAAACGCATCAATTTCTAACGTTACCTTATCATGTGATACAGTCTTGATTTCTGTAGTACGATCAGGGTAGGTTTTAGTAATAACGCTAGCCTCAACTTTTATGGAAGCTATGGGGTTACAGCAGATGTAAGAAAAACTATTATCATTGCCGTGGTAGTCGCTGCTTTCAAGTAGAATACTATTGGGGAATTGATCTCTAATTTTTAGATACACACTCACAGGCGATATGGTATCGGCAAGTATTTTTTTGTAATGTGTTTTTAACTTAAAATTTTTCATAAAAAAAAGGCTTGTCGTGAATGACAAGCCTTGATATTTTGATTTAAACAAACAAAGGGTGTATCACGAATTTCGATCTCGAGAGTTCCACCACCAAATATTGTTTAAAGTAAGGTTCATATTTTTTTTTTAATTAGTCAAATGTAGTAACGAATTTTTACAATGCAAAAAGAAATTAATACTTTTTTAAAATTTTAATTTCACAGCAAGATCAAACTCATCATAGATTGCTTTGTCTTTAATTCCGTCAAAGAAACTAGCAGATCCGTATTTGATGCCATATTTTGTTCTGTCAATTTTCAATGATGTTGTAGCAGTGTTTTCGGTAAGTGCTAAGTCAAAAGAAACTTTGTTAGTAATCCCTTTAATTGTCATGTCTCCTACAACAGCGTAGCTACCTCCATTTTCTTTCACAGAAGTAAATACTAGCGTAGCAGTGTTATGTTTTTCTACCCCAAAAAAATCATCCGCTTTTAAATGTCCGTCTAATTTGTTTTTGTAATCACCTTCAATATCAGTTGTATTGATTGTAGTCATGTCCATTACAAATTTCCCTCCAACTAACACATTGTCTTTAAAATTCAAAGAACCATTGAGAAGGTTAATAGTTCCTTCATGTTGCCCAGTTACTTTATAACCAACCCAGTTGATAATACTATCAGCAACATTTATATTTTTGATATCACTAGTTGTGTAGGCTGATATTACGAGAGTAAGTAAAACTAGTACGGATTTTTTTAATTTCATGTTTATTTTCTTAAAAGTTTAATTACAAATATATATATATTTAAATTTCAACATGCATATAATCACTACTAATTTTCTGTTAATTTTTTAGGCTAGTAGTGTATATTTTATAACTTTAACGGATGAAATATGTTTTAATGTTTTTGGTCTTTTTATCTTTTTCTTGCAAGTCTGAGGTTAAAACCAAAGTAAAGGATTTAACGTTACTTCCGCCACTAGAAATTTATGATTTTTCAGGAATTGAGCCTTATTTGAATTTAGAAGGCTCTAAAACGTATATTATTAATTTTTGGGCTACTTGGTGTGCTCCCTGTGTAAAAGAGTTGCCACATTTTGAGTCTATTCAACAGGCCTACAAAAAAGATGTAGAAGTCATTCTGGTTAGTCTAGATTTTCCAGCTCAATATGAAACTAAGTTAAAGCCGTTTATAGAAACACATCAACTCAAGACCAAGGTCATTGTTTTAGACGACCCTGATATGAATTCATGGATTCCAAAAGTAGATCTTAACTGGAGCGGTGCGATCCCGGTAACGCTTATTTACAATAGTTCAAAACGCAGCTTCTATAATCGTACTTTTACTTACAATGAGTTGGATTCTGAACTCAAAAATTTTCTCACAACTAATTAAAAAATCATGAATATACTCTATAGCCTATTACTATTTATTTCCTTTTTATTTACTAATAGTACCACTTATCAAGGTTATGATATTGGAGACCTAGCAACAGATTTTAAACTTGAAAATATTGATGGTAAATTTGTTTCTCTTTCGGATTTTAAAGATGCTAAAGGATTTATAGTTGTTTTCACTTGTAATACTTGTCCTTATGCCGTTTTGTACGAAGACCGTATCGAGGCACTCAACAAAAAATATGCTATTCAAGGCTATCCTGTGATTGCTATTATGCCTAATAATGTTGAAACAAAACCAGGGGATTCTATGGAGTCAATGCGAAAAAGAGCCCTCAGTAAAGGATTTACATTTCCGTACTTAATGGATGTTGGTCAGAAAATATATCCCCTGTATGGTGCTACAAAAACACCTCATGTCTATGTCTTAGAGTCTACAAGTAGTGGGCCTATTGTTAGATACATAGGAGGAATAGATGACAACTATAAAGACGCTAGCTTGGTAAAAACAAACTATGTAGAAGAGGCGATAGAGTCGCTTAAAAATGGTGTTGCAATTAAACAAACAAAAACTAAAGCAATAGGGTGTTCTATTAAATTATAATTATCAATACGTATTTAAACTAAAAAGAATTTATGTCAGAATTATCACAAAGTAATTGGACCACTCAGTTAGAATCCGATTCAAAATCAGTTATCTTAGATGTTCGAACAGATCAGGAAGTGGAGGAGGGGATAATACCAAAGGCTCTTCATATTGATATTTATAAAGGTCAAGAGTTTATTTCAGAGCTTGAAAAGCTTGATAAAACCTTAAGTTATTATGTGTATTGTAGGTCTGGCAACCGAAGTGGACAAGCCTGTTCTATAATGCAAAAGATGGGCTTTGAATCTACGTTTAATCTTGTTGGAGGCTTGCTAGAATGGACTGGCGCAACAATAACGCCGTAATGCATGAATTTTATTAAGTATTGTTTTGTGCTTTTAAGTATGATTGGCTTTTTAAGTTGTAAAATTAATGACTCTAGTTTAGTGCAGATTATTACTTTTGATGAGTTAGAAAAAACCTATAAAATTGATGGTATACAGCTCGTTGATGTTAGGACTGCTGATGAGTACAATAAGGGCCACATTAAAAATGCTCTAAATATTGATTTTTTAGATTCAAATTTTGAATTAAATACACAAAAATTAGACAAGAATAAACCAGTTATTGTGTACTGTCAGCGGGGCGGTCGTAGTTCCAAAAGTGCCACAAAGTTACTTGAAAATGCGTTTGTAAAAGTATATAACTTAAAAGGCGGATTTTCTAAATGGTTGTCAGAAGGCAGGTCAGTTGAAAAGTGACTTAGTTATCTCCATAGAGGAGTTGGATATGCGCCTTTATTTGTAAGCGCTTTCAAAGTTGCTACAGCAACCTCTTTGTCCTCATAATAAGTCACTCCAAACCATGTGCTTTTTGCTTCAATGACTTCAACAGTAATATGTCCATTTTCCATCATTTCTTGAGTTACAAAAGGTAAATATATTTCACTTTTTTCAAGATTGTTTTGGTTTTGTAAAAACTTTGTAAAGTAAGTTTCAATATAATTAAATATGGACTCATTACAAATCCAAAAATTCATAGAAACAGCCGAGTTAGGATCAAGAACAACTCCAGAATCTTCATCTAAAATTTGTGTGTCTTTTTCTAAGATTTTTGTACGTTCAATAATAGATTTTAAATGTTTATTTTCTACTTCACAAACGCCTCTTGATACAGATCCAAATTCTGAAAGAGTGTTTTTGAGGTTGTATGCTACTAGAGCAAAAGTTGACGAAGATTTATTGTTTTTCATGAAGTTAGCCGCCCCTTCAAAAGCGTTTTGGCCATAATAATCATCGGCATTTATAATCACAAAATCTCCTGAAATCACATTTCTAGCAGTCCAAACAGCATGGGCAGTTCCCCATGGTTTTTCGCGTTCTGTTGTTAACTCAACCCCCTCAGGAATATCTTTTATGTCTTGCACTAATACATCTATTTTTACGCTGTGCGGAAGACGCTCCGAAAGGTGTGATTCTAGAAATATTTTATTAGCAGCTTTTGTAATGACTACAATATGATTAAAGTTGTTTTTAAGCGCATCATAAATACTAAACTCCATTAGAAATTCTTTGGCAGGGCCTAAATCATCAAATTGCTTTAGTTTTCCGTAGCGACTACCGCTTCCAGCAGCCATTAGTAATAATGTCATAGTATTAAGATTTATTGATTACAAAAATATAGTTTTTGTTTGAAAGTAAAAATTTAAAAATATTAAACTATTTTAAGAAATGTTTAAACATCACTTATAAGTTGTAGTTTTGCTACAAATTAAACCAATATTTTAACTTTTGTATGAAGATTAAATTTTTAATGGCTACCGCCATGACATTTCTTTTGCTACCAATTTTTTTGGTAGCTCAAGTGCCCCCTTATTATTCGAATATTGATTTTTCTTTAGATGGTAATGCACTTAAAGCTGAACTTTCTGAATTAATTATAGATACGCACACAAATCTTATTCCTTATACTTCCAACAGCACAGATACATGGGATATTATACATTTAAGTGATGCAGATGTTTCTGTTCAGGGAAATGTGATTTTGTTTTATGGCTACAACGACGCAGACAATGAGACTATCAACGATCGAACACGCGCTATTACATATCAAAGTAGTGGTCTTTGTATAGGCTATTGGAATAGAGAGCATGTGTTTGCTAAAAGTTTAGCAAACCCAAGCTTAGTTACAGATGAACCAGGCCCTGGAACAGATGTGCATAACTTGAGAGCTGCTGATTGTCAAATGAATTCCAGACGAAATAACAATTATTTTAGAGATGGAAGTGGGAACTCTTTTTTGGACGGTGAATTTTACCCTGGAGACGAATTTAAAGGGGATGTTGCAAGAATTATAATGTATATGTATTTACGATATCCTTCTCAATGTGAGCCTTCAAATATTGGGGTTGGAAGTGCTTCTTACTCTAATTACGGAGATATGCCAAATTTGTTCCTTGATTGGAACGAAGAAGATCCTGTTTCTGACTTTGAACGCGATAGAAATGATGTTATTTACTCTTATCAAGGTAATAGAAATCCATTTATTGACAATCCTTATTTAGCACTTAAGATTTGGAATGGTCCAGACCTTGTAGACTCTTGGGGAGTCCTATCCTCACCTAATTTAGCGTTTCAAAGATTGTCAGTGTACCCAACAATTACCAATGACTATCTGTATATCCAAGGAACAGGTGTGGTGCGTAATTCTATAGAAATATTCAATCAATTAGGTCAGGCTTTAGAATTTGAGTTAGATGAAAATAAAATTGATGTGACCAGCTTTTCTAACGGATTGTATATTATGAATATTAATAACTCAAATCAATCAAAACTATTTAAGTTTTTAGTATATTAATCAAATGAAGTATTTGAATGCACTTGTATTGTTGATGGTCACCTCACAGTTTTCAGAGGCACAAATGGTATATTCAGTAGATTATAAAAATCAAGCGGATGTTTCGGTATTTGTGGTTGACTACGCTAATCAAGCTGATTTAAAAGTTTTCAAAGTTGATTACAGCAATCAAGCTAATGGAAATGAAGGCCTTTGGTTTTTTACGGATTATGCGAATCAAGCTGATAAAAAGATATTTTTTGTAGAGTATCAAAACCAATCAGACTTAAAAATTTTCTTTGTCGATTATCACAATCAAGCAGGCTGGCAAAGTAAATCTAAAAAACAGTTATTGTACTAAGGTTAATCTGAAAATGTTTTTGGGTTTTTAACCTTCACTACATTTGCATATGCCAACTGTTAATATTAGGTAATAACTGACAGTTTCATTTATTAAATGTTATTTTTGTATTGACCTGTGTTTGGTGAAATAATGACTTTGGGCTACCTGTGGGCTCACTTAGTTTTTATTTTATTGTTACTTTTGGTATCCTTTTTGATTAATACCGTTTAGGTATTTGTTTAAAACTGTAAACAAACCTGTCATAAGCTTAAGATATTAAAAAAAAAACTATATTTAATTTTGTTTTATTGAAATTAAATATATTATATTAAAAATTAACCAATTAAATCATGAATTTTAATAAAATTTGTATCCTTTTTGGGTTCCTGTTATTAAATGTGACCCTGTTTTCTCAAACAGCATCCATAGATATTGTTTCTTTTAATTCCACAGCCACCTACGGGCCAGGCTCAGGAGTGTCTGTGCATATAAATCCGATTGGGATTTATGATATGGGCAATCCGTCGACTTTAGGAGTTGATGACATCATCAATAATAAATTTGTTCTAGAAATGTCTGATCCCTCAGGTGATTTTAGTATTCCAGAGGTTTTGTCTGAGGTATTTACTTTTTA
>CAJIZJ010000039.1 GCA_905181825.1 uncultured Flavobacteriaceae bacterium | reverse complement strand
ATACTTTCAACTGGAGCTTTAGCTCTGGAGATTGTGTATTTAGGGTTGATAAATCTAAAGACGGATAATAGCCGTTTCCTAACTGTATGCTCCCATCTTCGGAGGTCATAGCCCCCACCAGCACTTCTCCTGCAGTATAGCTCAGTTTGTTGTTGCCGTTTTCATAAGTGGCTCCAGCTGGACCAATCACTTGTTTTGAAATAGTTTGAGTAAATCCTGTAAGGCTTACAAGCAAAATAGCTAACGTAAAATAGCGCATAATTAAATTGGTTTTCATGTAAAGATAGTGAATCATTTACCGATTAAGGTGAGGATAAATACAGTAAAAAAATATCCCCAAAAATAAATTATTGTTCTTGGAGATAAATTGTGACCCAGAAGGGATTCGAACCCCCAACCGTCAGAGCCGAAATCTGATATTCTATCCAGTTGAACTACTGGGCCATTTTATTTAAGACAACTTAGCTTTCACTAAAGTTGATATTGTTTTACCGTCAGTTTGTCCTGCAAGTGTTTTACTAACCACTCCCATGACACGTCCCATGTCTTTCATTCCAGAAGCTCCTAGAGAAGCAATGGTCTTAACCACTTCTTGTTCAACTTCAGAAACGTCAAGCATTTGAGGTAAAAATTGACTAATCACCTCGACTTCTGCCAATTCAGGCTCAGCCAAATCTAACCGATTTTGATCTGTAAATATGGCGGCACTGTCACGTCGTTGTTTGACTAATTTTTGTAATAATTTGAACTCGTCTTCTTCATTCATCTCCGCATCAGCTCCGCTGGTACGTGCTAGTAAAATAGCAGATTTTATGGACCTTAATGCGGTAAGTGCTACCGTATCCTTGGATTTCATAGCGGTTTTAAGGGCAGTCATAACTGAATCTTGTAAGCTCATAAGAATGAATTTTAATTTAGGCACGAATATAATAAAAACAAAACCTCTTAGTCTTAAAATTAAAAAAAACCTGAAAATTGAAATTATCTTTCAGGTTTTAAAATTTAATAACACAAAACGTTAATCAACGTTATCATGTAAATACGAGTTGTTAGATCGTAATTGAACCTCATCATTATCGTCTAGTCCAATGGTAGTTCTAGAAGCATGTGTGTCAGAAGAGTGCGCTACATCATCCAAACTAACCCCTTGACGCTTGTAGGCAGGCTCTTTTTCAATTTCCTCGATCTTGGAGTTATTAAACTTGTAGTTGAAAGCTTTCATTTTTTGTCGTCTTTCATCAGCTCTATCACGAAGTGTTTTTGAAATAGGACTATTAAATGGGTCTTGTTTTTCCTCAGGCTCAGACGTGACTACTCGTTCTTTAATTGTAACCTTTGTAAACATGACTTCCTCTTCTACTTCTACAGGTGCAGTTTGCTTAGCCCCTTTATACTTTTTATCTGTTTGCTCTAATACAATATGATCATCCAAAGCGTAACGCATTTCTCCAGCTTCATTAGCTTCAGTAACAGGGATTAGCTCTATATAATCCTTAACTACAATTTCATTGACATCATCTTCAAGAGTAAAAACCTCAACTTCTTCAGACTCTGATAACGTGGTTTTATTGGAAATTGGCATATCAAATGTTAGCATCGTTTGATCTTCTAGTTCAGATTCGGAGTCAGCATGATCGTCTACCTGCATAGTAGGGACCTCATTAATTATAAAGTCTTCCTCATCAAGATCTAGATCAACTGTTTCGTAAACCACATCAATATTTTTAATAAGCTCTGAAGTTGGGATTAGATTCATCGCAGCAAAATTTTGGTCTTCAACTTCCGTAATTTCCTCTTCAAGATTGTACACAATCGGTTCTTCTTTTTCAACTTCTAAGTGGGTTGTAGACACACTTATTGGCTCAGAAGGCATTAAGTCATGCTCCATTGTTTGCTCATCTTCTAAAGCATGTACTACCTTTTTTACTTCTGTATTTGTAATTTCATTTTGTTGATCTACATCAAAACCTGTGGCAATAATTGTAACCGAAATAGCTTCACCTAAGCTGTCATCTTCTCCTACTCCCATGATAATATTAGCACCGTAACCAGCCTCGGCTTGAATATGATCATTTATTTCACCTATTTCGTCAATCGTTATTTCTTGAGAACCAGAAACGATCAGCAGTAATACGTTTTTGGCTCCAGTAATTTTATTATCGTTAAGTAGTGGAGAATCTAAAGCGGTTGTAATGGCTTCTTGCGCTCTGTTTTGGCCAGAGGTTGTCGAAGAGCCCATAATCGCAGTTCCACTATTACTCAATACCGTTTTCGCATCACGTAAATCTATATTTTGCATGTAGTGGTGTGTGATCACTTCGGCAATTCCACGTGCGGCAGTTGAAAGAACTTCATCGGCTTTAGAGAAACCAGCTTTAAATCCTAAATTACCATAAACGTCTCTAAGCTTATTGTTATTTATAATTACTAACGAGTCAACCGTTTTGCGGAATTTCTCAATCCCTTGATGGGCTTGTGAATTTCTGATTTTTCCTTCAAACTCAAATGGCATTGTAACAATCCCTACCGTAAGGATGTCCATTTCTTTAGCCATTTTTGCTATGATCGGCGCAGCACCAGTCCCTGTTCCTCCTCCCATACCTGCGGTAATAAATACCATTTTGGTATTAGCTGTTAACATGGCTCGAATATCTTCCAAGCTTTCGACGGCGGATTGCTCTCCAATTTCAGGGTTTGCCCCTGCACCCAAACCTTCAGTTAGATTGACTCCAAGCTGAATTTTATTAGGAACACCACTGTTGTTTAAAGCCTGTGAATCGGTATTACAGATCACAAAATCGACCCCCTTGATTCCCTGCTTAAACATGTGGTTAATAGCATTACTTCCTCCCCCACCTACGCCAATAACTTTGATGACGTTAGATTGGTTCTTTGGCAAGTCGAATGTGATTCCAAAATCATTACTGCTGCTCATATACTTAATTTTACTGGTTATTATTTTTATTCTGCGTTGTCCAAAAAGTCTTTTACTCTTTCGGTTAGTTTTTCTAAAAATCCGCCGTTATTTCTCTTAACGGGTTCTGGAATTGGAGTTTCTTCGTCTTCCGCTTCACTGTCGTTGTTTTCCGGTATGTCAGTGAGTGTTTTTTCTTGACGCATCAAGCTGTCCATAACCAACCCTACTGCGGTGGCGTACATTGGACTTGTAATGTCACTATCACTATCTCCTGCCAAATGCTCATTTGGATACCCAACTCTGGTGTCCATTCCCGTGATATATTCTACCAATTGCTTTAAGTGCTTTAGCTGACTTCCGCCACCTGTGAGTACAATTCCAGCAATTAATTTTTTCTTTTGTTCTTCGTGACCATAATTTTTAATTTCAACATACACCTGCTCTATAATTTCAACAACTCTCGCGTGTATTATTTTAGATAGGTTTTTGAGTGTAATTTCTTTAGGGTCTCTCCCTCTCAAACCAGGGATGGAAACAATCTCATTATCTTTATTTTCTCCTGGCCAAGCGGATCCAAATTTGATTTTCAATAACTCTGCTTGCTTTTCTATAATCGAGCAACCTTCTTTGATATCTTCAGTGATCACATTACCTCCAAATGGAATGACGGCTGTATGTCGAATAATGCCGTCTTTAAAAACAGCTAAATCTGTAGTACCACCCCCAATATCTATCAAGGCAACTCCGGCTTCTTTTTCTTCCTGGCTCAGTACAGCATTTGCCGATGCCAATGGTTCAAGGGTAATCCCTTCTAAGTTTAAGCCTGCTGTTTGTACGCATCGACCAATATTTCGGATGGAAGATACCTGACCAACAACCACATGAAAATTGGCCTCAAGACGCTCGCCATACATGCCAATAGGCTCTTTTATTTCGGCTTGTCCATCTACTTTATAATCCTGAGGTAAGACATGAATAATTTCTTCTCCTGGCAGCATTACTAGTTTATGAACTTGATTAATAAGGCGATCAATATCTTCTTCATTAATTACTAATTCAGAGTTTTCTCTAGTGATATAATCACTATGCTGAAGGCTGCGAATGTGCTGACCTGCAATACCTACAGTAACCTCCCCAATTTTTAGGCCTGAATCAGACTCAGAGTCGGAAACAGCTTGTTGGATAGACTGAATAGTTTGCGTGATATTGTTCACGACACCTCTATGCACTCCAAGACTTTTAGACTTTCCAATACCAAGTATTTCAAGTTTATCATACTCGTTTTTACGACCTATCATAGCCACAATTTTTGTGGTACCAATATCTAATCCTACTGAAATATTTTGAGCTTCCATACTATTATTTTTCTGTGCAAACAACTTGATTCTCAAACTGTAAATTCACGCTTTTATAAACATCTAACATATTATCTTTTTTTGCTTTCTGATAAAATGCTTTTAAATTTCTTAACTTTATTTCCAAGTTATCTAGATTTCCCACTAAAATCTCAAAATCTAATAACCTCATTTTTAAACTAATTTCTTTATTTTCGTTCTGAAAAATTTCAGTGATGTACATTTTTAAAAATGAATCATTGAACACCACTGACGCGACTTTGTAAACTGACTCTAAATCTTCATGATCCAAAACCCCATACACCAATGGAACACGTGCGCTATGATCAGACGACAATGGCATTCTAAAACCGTCTTCATCAATATAAAATACGTCACTAGAATGAACCCTAGCGATGGGACATTTTTGCTCAACCTTAGCCCTAACTTCTCCATTTACAGTTAGATACACCTGAGCAGACTTTATCATGTCGTTTGACTCTAGTAAAAACTCCATCTCTTTCAAATCTATATCTTCTTTTGGTAAAAAATATAGTTTTTCTTGACTTTGTATTAACAATTTATTAACCATTTCGGACGTAATAAAAACGTTATCCTCACCTGTAAACTCAACATTTAAACTAGACACTGGGCGGTTGTTGTTTTTGAAGGATGAAAAGGCATACAAAAACAACACTAAACCCAGCAAAAACAGCCCTTTAACTAAACTCCAATTAATACGCATAACTCAGTTTTTCTTTTAATTCAGTTACTTCAACACTAATATCACCAGCTCCAATGGTAATAAAAACCGGATACCCCAAATTCTTTATCTCCCCTACTATCTCAGATTTAGAAATTAATTTTTTTATTGGACTTTTAATTTTCCCCAATAACCACTCAGAATCAACTCCCGCTATAGGAAGCTCTCTTGCTGGATAAATTTCTAACAAAAAAGTGGCATCAAATTGAGACAAGCTCGTTGCAAATTCATCAATAAAATCTTTAGTTCTACTAAACAAATGTGGCTGGAACACCACGGCTACTTTTTTAGATGGATACATCTCTCTCACTGCTTGATGTACAGCATTTATTTCTGTCGGATGATGCGCATAGTCATCAATAAATACAAAATCCTCTGTTTTGATTTGATAGGTAAAACGTCTTTGAACTCCTTTATAAGACTCCAACGCTTGAACTAAGCCCGAAACCGGACACCCAAACTCAAGCGCCATCGCCATGGCCACCAATGCATTAGATATATTATGAATTCCGGGAAGACTAAAATGTATGTTTTGTATTAACTCTGAAGGAGTTTGTATGTCAAAACAGTAAACGCCCTTTAAAATACGAATGTTTAACGCACTATAATCGGCTTGCTCATTAACGCCGTAAGAAATGCCCTCAAAAGGCAATCCTTTTTTGATAAATAATTTACCAGAAGATTTTATTTTTTTAGCAAATTCTTTAAAAGTTACCTGCATGTCCTCAGCGGAGCCATATACATCTAAGTGATCTGCATCTATGGATGTAATACAGGCAAAATCTGGGCTGAGTGTTAAAAAAGATCGATCGAACTCATCAGCTTCAACTACTGAAATTTCTGTACCTCGCTGTATGAAATTTGATTGATAGTTTTCAGAAACACCCCCAACAAAAGCAGTTATTTTTTCGTTATTCTGATACAACAAATGAGCCAAGATACTAGTGGTGGTTGTCTTGCCATGTGTACCAGCTACTGCCAAGCATAGTGTGTTTTTAGTTACTATACCCAACACTTCCGATCGTTTAAGCACTTGAAAACTATTGGATTTAAAATAATTTAAAAGTTGGTTAGTCTGCGAAACCGCCGGCGTAAAAACCACCAAAGTTTTTAATGGATCTGTAAATGATTCATGAATATTGCTAGAGTTGGCTTCAAATTGAATACTAATTCCCAAGTCGATCAAAGAATCTGTAGCTAGTGAAGGCTTTTTATCGTAACCACCAACTATTTTACCCACAGACACAAAGTACTTTGCAAGCGCACTCATTCCAACACCACCGATGCCAATGAAATAAATGTTATGGATAGATTTTAAATTCATTTAGTTAGTAATTTTTCAATTTCATCAACAATTGTTTTTGTAGCCCCTCTTAAAGCTAATTTTTTTATATTTTCTGACAATAATTCTTGCTGAGATTCGGAACTAAAAAGCTCAGAGAATTTTGTTTCAAAAATTAAATCTAACTCCTTCTCAGCTATTAGTATAGCAGCTTTATTTTTGGTTACTGCATTGGCATTTTTAGTTTGATGATCTTCAGAAACATTTGGAGATGGAATAAAAATAACTGGCTTTCCAACGACACAAAGCTCAGAAACTGAACTTGCCCCAGCCCTTGAAATCACAAAGTCAGCTGCAGCATACGCTAAATCCATTTTATTAATAAACGCATGAACTTGCACTAAATCACTGGAGTTATATTTACTGTAATCTTCGGAATATAATTTCCCACACTGCCAAACAACCTGAACCCCTAAAGACTTAAAGTAGTCTAGCTTAGACTCGATAAGCTGATTAATGCGACGCGCTCCAAGACTTCCACCCAATACTAACAGCGTTTTTTTATCAGTTTCTAAGTTAAAAAAGGAATAAGCCTCATCCGTTTTCTGCTCCAAATCTAAAAGATCTTGTCGGACTGGATTCCCACTTAGAATTATTTTGTTAATTGGAAAAAACCTATCTAGACCCTGATAAGCAACACAGACCTTATTAACTCTTTTTGATAATAATTTATTTGTAATTCCTGGAAATGAGTTTTGTTCTTGAATGAGCGTTGGCACTCCCCTCATTGAAGCCACTTGTAATACAGGACCACTTGCAAAACCACCTGTTCCAATTACAATATCGGGTTTAAAAGCACCTACAATTTGAATGGATTTAAGTAAACTAAAAATTAACTTAAATGGAAATAATAAATTTTTAAACGTTAGCCTCCTTTGAAATCCAGAGATCCACAAGCCAACAATTGAATAGCCCGCCTGCGGCACTTTTTGCATTTCCATCTTATCGCTTGCGCCTACAAATAAAAATTCAGTTGACGGAAATCGTAGCTGCAATTCGTTAGCAATAGCTATAGCAGGGTAAATATGCCCCCCCGTTCCACCACCTGATAATATGACTTTATACGACTTCATTATAATGCTTCGCTTAATATTTCTAATGGATGCTGCTCATCCTCTTCTTTAATTTTATCTTCATCTCTTTTCGCACTCACACTTAACACAATACCCAATGCTAAACAAGTTACCCATATTGAAGTTCCACCACTACTAATAAGCGGCAACGTTTGCCCAGTTACAGGAAACAGCTGTACAGCAACCCCCATATTAACAAGCGCTTGAAAAACAATTGGAATTCCAACACCAATAGCCAATAGCGTCCCAAAAACAGAATCTGACTTTTGAGCAACAATTACTATCCTAAATAGCAACCACAAATAAAGGAACAACAAAAATACACCCCCTATAAGCCCATACTCCTCAATAATAATAGCAAAAATAAAATCCGAAGAAGACTGAGGCAAAAAGTTTTTTTGCACACTTTTCCCTGGACCTAAGCCCTGAATTCCCCCAGTAGCAATTGCTATTTTAGCTTTTTCAATTTGATAATCCTCTTGAGTAACTTCAGAGTCCACAAAACTAGCTATTCGGCTGGTCCAAGTATCTACCCTGTTAGGCATTAAGTCCGGGAAAGCCTTGGCTGTCAAAACAAATAAAGAAAGAACAAGAATACCGCTCCCTATAATAATTGATAAATACTTGAGAGGATACCCCCCCATATAAGTGAGCAATATTACCGTTGAAAAAATCAGTGCAGCAGTTGAGAAATTAGCTGGCAATATCAAAGCTAAAACAATAAAAACCGGCAACCATAGCGGCAAAACAGACCCCTTAAAAGATATAACCTCATCTTTAATTTTAGACAAATAACGCGCCACATACACCATTAAAACCAAAGCAGCCAAGGTAGATGGCTGAAATGTAAACCCAACAATTGGAACTCGAATCCAACGACTTGCATTGGCACCTCCAATAGTTGCCCCCTGAAGCATTGTTATGATTAATAATATTAAAACAACTGGAATCATTACCATTGAAAGCCCCCTAAAATACCTGTATGGGATTTTATGAACTCCGTAAATAATAGAAAAACCTAAAAACAGATGAACAAAGTGCTTGATAAAATAACTAAAGGTATTGCTCCCACTGCCTACATAGGCGAGGTTACTAGCAGCACTATATACGGGTAGGAATGAGAATATTGCCAACAATGCCGCAATAGCCCAAATAATCCGATCCCCTTTTATGTTATCAAATACTGTTTTCATTATAGTTTTCTTACAGCTGATTTAAATTGCTGACCTCTATCTTCATAACTCTCAAACAAATCAAAACTCGCACAAGCAGGAGATAATAAAACAGCCTCTCCAGCTATGGCAACATTATAAGCAATTTTAACAGCCTCACTCATGTACTGCGTTTCAATAATTATATCAACCATATTTCCAAAAGCGTCAAATAACGCCTCATTATCTTTACCTAAACATATGATTGCTTTAACTTTTTCATTCACAAAAGGAAATAATGACGTGTAATCATTCCCTTTATCAACACCTCCTACAATCCAAACTGTAGGAACATTCATGCTCTCTAAAGCATAATATGTAGCATTAACATTAGTGGCCTTTGAATCATTTACATATTTAACTTTGTTAATTGTAAGGACCTGCTCCAAACGATGCTCTGCGCCCTGAAACCCCTCAAGACTTTCTCGAATAGTGGCTTTTCTGATTTTCAACAGATGTGCTACCGTGGCAGCAGCCATGGCGTTTTTTACGTTGTGCTTTCCTTCTAAAGCTAAGTTTGATGTTGGCATAATTATGTCTCTATTGTTAAATTCTATTATTATATTATTTTGTTCTAAGTACGTCCCATTTGCTACTACTTTAGAAAGCGAAAAGGGCACTAATTGTGATTGAATTGGATGATTTTTTATGTAAGATGTAATGACCTCATCGTCCGAGTCATACAGTAAATAATCTTTTGACGTTTGGTTCATTACAATCCTAAACTTTGAATCAATATAATTCTCAAACTTATGGTCGTAACGATCCAAATGATCAGGAGTTATATTGGTAATAACTGCTATGTGCGGTCTAAAACTCTGTATTCCATCCAATTGAAAACTACTAAGCTCTAGAACATAATTAGAAGTATCATTAATAACTTGTTTAGCAAAACTTTCTCCGATATTACCTCCCATGGCTACGTCCAACCCAGCCTGTCTTAGAATATGATAAACCATCATAGTCGTTGTTGTTTTTCCATTACTCCCCGTGATTCCAATGATATTTCCACTGGTAAAGGTTGCTGCAAATTCAATTTCAGACACTACCGAAATAGCTGCATTACGTAATTTCTTGACTATAGAAACCTGGTCAGGAATACCAGGACTTTTAACAACTAAATCAGCGCCTAAGATTTTAGATTCCGTATGAGTTCCATCTTCCCATTCAATCCCATTATGTATAAGAACGTCTTTATATTTTTTATCAATCTTTCCTGAATCAGAAAGAAATACTTCATACTTTTTATCCTTCCCTAATAAAGCAGCTCCTACGCCACTTTCTCCTCCACCAAGAATCACTAATCGTTTCATTTAACGGATTTTCAAAGTGACTATAGTGAGTATTGCCAATAGGATGCCTACAATCCAAAATCGTGTTACAATTTTACTTTCATGATATCCTGATTTTTGGTAATGATGATGTAGCGGAGACATTTTAAAAATGCGACGACCAGCACCATACTTCTTTTTCGTATACTTAAAATACCCAACTTGCATAACCACTGAAAGATTTTCAGCTAAGAAAATCCCACAAAGAACTGGAATCAACCATTCTTTACGAACCGCTATAGCAATGACTGCAATAATTCCTCCAATAGTCAAACTACCAGTATCACCCATAAAAACCTGAGCTGGAAAGGTATTATACCAAAGAAACCCTATCAAGGCTCCCACAAAAGCAGCTATATATATTGTAATTTCCTCAACCCTTGGTATGTACATTATATTTAGATAGTCAGAGAAAATAATATTTCCAGAAACCCAGGCAAAGATCCCTAGGGTTAAGACAATAATAGCAGACGTTCCGGCAGCAAGGCCATCAATGCCATCAGTTAGATTAGCGCCATTAGACACCGCAGCTATGATAAATATAACTGCCAATACAAATACAATCCAAGCATATTTTTCCAATCCAGGATGAATCCAAGTGATTAGGTCCGCATAATCAAACTCATTTGATTTGACAAAAGGAATTGTAGTCTTAGTAGATTTTGTTTCAGGGTAAAACTGAAGGGTAGATGCTTGTTTTGACTCCGATTGAACCTGTAAGTGTACCGGTATTTTTTCTTTGATAGTAACGTCATTATGAAAAAACAAAGTAGTGCCAACAATAATCCCTAAACCGATCTGACCAAGGATTTTAAACCGCCCCTTTAAACCTTCCTTGTCATTTTTAAATTTCTTTATATAGTCATCAATAAACCCAATAACACCCATCCATAAGGTTGTAACTAATAATAAAATGATATAAATATTATCCAACTTAGCCAGCAAAAGAACAGGGATTATTGTGGCCAAAATAATAATTACACCCCCCATTGTTGGAGTGCCTGCTTTTTCCTTCTGTCCTTCTAAACCTAAATCTCTTATTGTTTCTCCAACCTGTTGTTTTTGGAGAAAACTAATAATCCGCTTCCCAAAAACAGTAGAGATTAATAGGGATAAAATAATAGCAACTGCAGCTCTAAACGTAAGAAACCCAAATAGAGATGCTCCAGTAAACTGGTATGTTTCTTCCAAATATTTAAATAAGTAGTACAGCATATTATTTGTTTAATTGAATTAAAAATTCTTGCGTAATAACAGAATCGTTAAACTCACTTTTAACCCCAGCAACATCCTGATACGTCTCGTGGCCTTTTCCAGCTACAAGAATAATATCATTGGGACTCGCTAACTGACAGGCGGTTTTAATAGCTTGTTTACGATCCGTGATTGACATGGTTTTTTTGAAGTTCTGTGACTCAACACCAACTTCCATTTCTGATATAATTTGATCTGGATTTTCCGACCTTGGATTATCACTTGTAAAGATTACTTTGGTACTTAATGCAGAAGCAATATGCGCCATCTTTGGACGCTTGGACTTGTCTCTGTCTCCCCCGCAACCAACAACAGTGATTAAAGTTTCATTTTTGGTTCGTATTGAATTGATCGTTTCTAAAACATTTTTTAAAGCATCTGGGGTATGCGCATAATCTACAATTGTAGTAATATTGGTGTCAGATATAAAGTACTCAAACCTTCCGTTTACATTGTCAAGCGCGCTCATAAGACGCAAGGTTTCTTCTGATTTTAAACCTAATAGTTCAGCAGCACCGTAAATTGCAGTTAAGTTATAAGCATTAAAATCACCTATTAACTTAACCCATACTTCGTTATCATTGACCTTAAGTAAAAGTCCCCTAAACTGATTTTCTAAAATTTGGACACGAAAATCTGCATAACTCTTTAGAGCGTAGGTGTAATGTTTTGCTTTTGAATTTTGGAGCATCACAGATCCATTTTTATCATCACCATTGACCAATGCAAATGCTGTTGACGGAAGCTGATCAAAGAATGATTTCTTCACATCTCTATACTTAGAAAATGTTTCATGGTAATCCAAATGATCATGAGACAGATTAGTAAATATACCTCCAGCAAAATTTAATCCTTCGGTTCTAAATTGATGAATCCCATGAGAGCTTACTTCCATAAAACAAAACTCAACCCCTTCAAAACTCATCTGATTTAAATACCTATTAATGACTAGAGAGTCTGGAGTGGTATGTGTCGTTGGATACTCTTTTGTATCAACCATAATTTTCACTGTAGAAATAAGCCCTACTTTATACCCAGCATTTTTAAACAACTCATAAAGAAGAGTCGCTATGGTTGTCTTTCCGTTAGTCCCTGTAATCCCTACAAGCTTTAAGTTTTTTGATGGGCTTTCATAGTAATTGGAAGCCATAATCGCCAAGGATTTACTTGTATTCCCAACCACAACATAAGTGATTCCTTTGATCAATTTGACTGGAAGATTCTCACAAACAACCACAGATACGCCTTGCTCAATCGCTTTAGAGATAAATTCATGTCCGTCAAATGCACTTCCTTTTATAGCTACAAAAACATCATCCTGACCAACGATACGGGAGTCATACTGCAAGGCCACAATAAGTCGGTCAGTGTTTCCTATGACAGACTCAATAGATACCCTATATAATATGTTTTTTAAGTCCTTCAAGATAATTTAAGCTTTATTAAAGATTGGGATTTAATTTTCTGACCTTTTTTTACAGACTGACTAGTCACACGACCACTCCCACTAACCTGAACCTTAAGACCCATGTTTTCTAAAATAGAAATAGCATCCATTGCCGACATTCCCTTTAAATCTGGCATCACTGACTTATATTTTTGAGCTACCACATAATACTGACTGTAATCACTTTTAACAGACTCTGATTTTAGATTTACATCATCAACCTCATCAATGAGCGGGGAATCTGTATAAATTTTCTGGGCAATTTTTTTAAACACAGGACCTGAAACATCTGCTCCGTAATACCCCACGCTTTTATCGGGCTCATGAATGACCACAATACAAGAATATTTAGGGTTATCTGCTGGAAAATATCCAGAAAAAGAAGATATATAATTTAACTGATCTTTGTTCGAGTAATCTTTCTGACAAGTCCCTGTTTTTCCTGCCATTGAAAATTTTTCTGAATACAATTTATGACCTGTTCCGTGTTCTTTTTGAACCACATTTTTAAGTAGTTGCTGTAATTTCAATACGGTTTCTTTTGAGCAAATCTGAGGATTAATAACTTCCGTTTCAAAAGTTTCAATTGATGCATCAATTTCTTTAATTTCTCTTAAAAACTTTGGCCTTACCATCACACCACCGTTAGCAATAGCATTATAAAATGTTAGAGTCTGAAGCGGAGTAAAAGACACGCCGTAACCGTAAGCCATCCATTCCAAAGCAATACCACTCCAACGGCCATTTTTAATTCTTGGATCCGGAATAATAGAAAGCCCTTCTCCAATAAGTGGAAGCTCTAGAGAGTTTTGAAGATTCATTCTATACAGGCCATCTACAAATTTTTCAGGATTGTCTTTATAAGCTCCATGGATAGCTTTTACAATTCCCGTGTTTGAAGAAACTTCAAAAGCTCTAGCAATTGATATTTTTCCATAACCACCTCTTTTTGAATCCCTCACCTTTTTACCATAATAGGACAGAACACCTTTTTCGGTATCAACTATAGATGTTGTATCTACTACTTTATCTTCTAGAGCAACCGCTAAAGCCATAAGCTTAAATGTAGAGCCAGGCTCATGCGATTCACCAACTGCATAATTAAGACGCTCATAATATAGCCCTTCTCTATTCCTTCCTAGATTGGATATTGCTCTAATTTCTCCTGTTTTGGTTTCCATTACAACGACAGTCCCATGATCTGCTTTATACTTTTCTAACTGCTCCAGAAGTGCATGGTGAGCTATATCTTGAATATTAACATCAATAGTCGTGTAAACATCATAACCATCTTGTGGCTCAAGCTGATTAAAATCATCAATTGGCTTCCATTGTCCTTTACCAATTTTTTGCTTACGTCTCTGCCCATCTATCCCTCTCAAATATTTCTCTCCAAACGCGCCATCAATACCAACACGCGTAACATTTCCTAGGTCATCAAAACGCTCATATCCAATTAATCTTTGAGCAATGACACCCATCGGGTAATCACGCTTTGTAGACTGCTCTACGATTAACCCCCCTTTGAATGCACCTTGATTTAAAAGTGGAAAATCTCTAAATCGCAAATATTGAGAATACCCTAAATTACTAGCTAAGAGAAAATATCGATTTTTATTTTGACGGGCTAAATGTAATTTTCGCTTAAACTTACTAGAAGATGTTCCGTGAAAACTTGCCAATGAATCACTTAATGCACTTATAAAGTCTTTGTAGTTTTTATTTGAAGGGGTCACTAAATCAATTCGAATATCATACTTTGGAACCGATGTAGCTAATAAACTTCCCCCTACAGAATACACATTTCCGCGATTGGCAGGAATCTTAACATCTTTAATCGTTCGCTGCTCTGCAAGCCCACGATATTCAGCCCCTTGAACAAACTGAATTGTGATTAACTTATATACCACTAAAAGCGCAAAAACGAACATGACTCCAGAAACGAAGTACAATTTGTTCATAATAGACTTTTCAGTTGAAAGCATTGATTTAATTTGATTTAGAATTAACAATAATTTTAAAAGGTGGATTTACGGAGGACTTAATTCCTTTGGCGGCTAGCCGTTTTTTGACAACTGACTCCATTTTAAAATCCATTAACAACGCACGTGTTTCAACATAAGACGAACGAAGTGCCTTTACCTGCTCACTTAACTGAGCAATTTTATGAACCTTACGATCCGTAGTGTGAGAACTGGCAATCATGAGGATCGCTAATGCTAAAAAAAAGAAAATCAGACGCCAATTTTTAAAAGCTCCATCGCTAACGAGAAAGGTTCCTTTTAAAATATTATACATTCTATTTTTCATTTATTTACTTGAATTTACTTTTTTAGCAATCCTCAACTTAGCGCTTCTCGCTCTGTTATTTAACTTTACTTCAGCTGGGGTTGGAACAATTAAGTTTCCAACTTTTTTTAGAGGAACTTCGAAATTTCCGAAAACATCTTTTACAGGCTCCCCTTCAAATAAACCATTTCTTATAAATCGCTTAACCAATCGATCTTCTAAAGAGTGGTATGAAATAACACTCAGACGTCCGTTATCGTTTAACAAAGAAGGCGTCTGCAATAAAAAATCCTTAAGCACTTCTATTTCTTGATTCACTTCTATCCTAATCGCTTGATATATTTGCGCTAGAATCTTATTTTCTCTCCCTTGAGGCAGGTGTTTACTTAAAACAGTCTTTAAATCAAATGTGGTATCAATCGACTTAAGCTCTCGGGCTTGAACAATTGTCTTTGCTAAGGCTGGAGCAGTTCTTAACTCTCCATACTGCCAAAACACCTGTCGCAAAGCCTCCTCTTCATACGAATTAACTAGCGAATGTGCCGACAATACATCTTGTTGATTCATCCTCATATCTAACAAGGCGTCAAAACGAATCGAAAATCCTCTTTCTGGCTGGTCAAATTGATGTGATGAAACACCAAAATCAGCTAAAATCCCATCCACTGACTTAACCCCGTGAAACCTTAAAAACCGTTGCATAAATCTAAAATTCTCATTGATCAACAAAAATCTAGGATCATCAATAACATTTAAAAGAGCGTCTTTATCTTGATCAAAACCTATAAGTCGACCCTTAGGACCTAGAGACGCTAATATCTCTCTGCTATGTCCGCCACCACCAAAGGTTACATCTACGTACACACCATCTTGTTTTATATCTAAACCTTTTACGGTTTCTTTAAGTAATACAGGGTTATGATACTCCATCCACATCGTCTTGTCCCATCACATCTTCTGCAAGGTCTGCAAAGTCTCCTGCAGCATCATTAATAGCCTTTTCATACTTGTCCTTATCCCAAATTTCAATAATATTCACCGCAGAAGTCACTACAATCTCCTTAGAAATCCCAGCAAAACCAACAAGATCCTTTGAGATAAGTAAACGGCCTGAACTATCTAAATCCACAGACTTTACTCCTGCTGTAAAACGCCTGATAAAATCATTGTTCTTTTTCTTAAACCGGTTAAGCTTATTAATGTTTTGCATTAACAACTCCCATTGATTCATTGGATACAACTCCAAACAAGGCTGAAAGACTGCGCGCTTCAAAACAAACCCATTAGCCATAACTGAAGCTAACTGTTTTTTGAAGGACACAGGCAGCATTAGACGCCCTTTGGCATCTACCTTACATTCATATGTTCCTATTAGAGTATTCAATTTGTGATATTATGATTTAATAAGTAATTGAATTCAAATCTAAAAAATATTTACCACATTTTACCACATTTTACCACATTGTTAATAAAATTCTATAAACGGCAAAATACTCCGATAAAGCGCACTTATTATCCAGCTAGTTAGTAGTAAATCAAAGACTTACAAAGTGGGGGGCGCTATTAACAATGAGTTGTTAATTACTTATATTAGCACAAAAGAGCTCAAAAAAAAAACAACAAAAACGCTAAAAACTATACACGCTTCAATATAAAAATTGAAAATTTTTAATTTAAATTGTGTAGATTTGTGCAAAACCAATTTTCAATTGTCAAATGAATTATAGTTTTAAAAAAGAAGGTAAGTTCAACTATGTTGAAATCGGTGAAGGACGACCAATAATAATCCTTCATGGATTAATGGGCGGCCTAAGCAATTTCAGTGGAGTTACTGAATTTTTTAATCAAAATGGGTACATGGTAGTATTACCAGAATTGCCTCTATACTCTATGCCTCTATTAAGCACTAATGTTAAGAGTTTTGCAGAGTACATTAAAGAATTTATTGACCTTCGAGAATACAAGGACGTAGTTTTACTTGGGAATTCTTTAGGAGGCCATATTGGTTTACTTTATACTAAACTTTATCCTTCTAAAGTTAAGGCTCTTGTCATTACAGGGAGTTCTGGTCTTTATGAAAGCGCTATGGGTAGTGGCTACACGAAACGCAGCGACTATGAAGTGATGAAAGCTAAAGTACAAGAAGTATTTTACGACCCTGAAGTCGCCTCAAAAGAAATGGTAGATGAGGTATTTGCAACAGTAAATGACCGCAGTAAACTCATAAAAACTCTTGCAATTGCAAAAAGTGCCATTAGGCACAATATGGCAAAAGACCTTCCGAATATAACTACACCAACTTGTATTATTTGGGGTAAAAATGATATCGTTACTCCTCCAGATGTAGGAGTGGAATTCAATAAGCTTCTCCCCGATTCAGAATTGTTTTGGATCGACAAATGTGGACATGCCGCTATGATGGAACATCCAGATGCATTTAACAAGATCGTATTTGATTGGCTCACTAAAAGAGAGTTCTAAATAATCAAGTCATTATGCAAATTAAAACTGCCGAATTTGTAGTAAGCAATCAAGATGTTTCTAAATGTCCTATAAATCAACTCTCCGAGTATGCCTTTATTGGCCGTAGTAACGTTGGGAAATCGTCGTTAATAAACATGCTAACCAATCAAAAAAGTTTAGCTAAAACTTCTGGAAGACCTGGAAAAACACAACTTATCAATCATTTCCTGATTAACAAAGAGTGGTTTTTAGTAGACTTGCCTGGTTATGGATATGCTCGCGTATCTAAATCTGCCAAGAAAACATTTCAGAAATTTATTACAGCTTACTTTAGAGAACGAAAACAATTAGTTTCTGCCTTTGTTTTGGTTGACATCCGACATGAGCCTCAAGCGGTAGATTTGGCGTTCATGCAATGGTTAGGAGAACACGGTATACCGTTTTCAATTATTTTCACCAAAGCAGATAAATTACGTCCTAAAGCAATTGAAGCCCATATTGAGAGCTATAAAAAGAAGCTTTTGGAATTTTGGGAAGAAATGCCTAATTATTTTATTACATCTTCCACAAATTATTCGGGAAAAGATGATTTATTAAACTACATAGATGGAGTTAATAATGAAATTAAAAACGAAACTAGTCAATTACCTTTTCAATAACAGCTCCTGTTGTACCACTAGGAAACGATATCCCTAAAAGTGCAGAAATCGTAGGTGCTATATCTGTTACCTTTGTAGACTGGTAGGACTTTCCTTGATTTATTCCATTGCCATAAAACAACAATGGAACATGTGTGTCGTAAGTATAGCCTGATCCATGAGTCGTTCCTTTAGGCCCATATACAATCACTCCGGGCTGGAGCGTAAATAAGACATCGCCAGAGAGTTTTTGATTGTAACCATTTTGCAGTAACATTGATAATCCACTCTGAAAATAAGTAGACTGCATCGTAGCGGCTGTGTAAGCATTACTTACAAATGGGTAGTCGATAATTTTACTAACCACAAACTTTTGCACCTCTTCCAAAGTCAGTTCCAAGGAAAGTATTCTTTCTTGGTTTAAAAAAACTTGATTATTACTGATGTTTTTAATTAAATCTGGAACTTCATATTTCGCTTTCAAAGCATCAAATAGTGTTGAAAAATCTTTTCCTATATTTGAACCTGGCACATTAATGTCACTCAAATAAGCAGGAACCTCAGCTGCACCATGATCCGCAGTTAAAAATAGCGTGTAATTCCCTTCGCCTACATTTGCATCTAAGTAGTTAAGCAAGCGTTCAATCTCTAAATCAAGACGCAGGTAAGTATCCTGTAGCTCTACAGAGCCTAAACCAAAGTCATGACCTACGTAGTCAGTAGAAGAGTAACTAACGGTAAGAAAGTCTGTAAACTCATCTGCTCCAAGATTTTCAGCTTCAATCGCAGCAAATGCAAAATCTGTAATCATTGTATTTCCAAAAGGACTTATTTTAATAATGTCAAACCCTTGGTTAAAACCCTTTAAAACATTCAGATCATAAGGGAAAACCGGAGCGGCTTTGCCGTTAAATCCTTTTTCATAATTTGAATTATCTGGTCCGCTTTCTTGATACAAATTAATATCATAAAGCGTATTCCAAGTCTTAACGTAGTTAGATATATTTGAAGGGGCATTAAAATCTATAACCCATTGTGGAAGTTCATCCATGTAATAGGAACTTGTCATCCACTTTCCTTCATTCAAACCCTCAAACCAATAGGCCCCATTTGCTGTATGTCCGGCAGGAAAAACAGCGCCACGATCTTTAATAGAGACTCCTATAGTTTTACCTCTCATTTGTGTAAAAATTCTATTTTGATCCGCAATAGTGGTGACTTTTAAATTAGATGGAGCTACTCTTCCATATTTAGCATCCGCTCCAACGGGATGATACTTATTATCTGTAGTACAATAAACAGTTCTTTCCTTTATTTTATCGTACCAATCATTTCCAATAATCCCATGTACGCTAGGCGTGGTGCCAGAAAATATAGATGCATGCCCAGGACCAGTCAATGTTGGGATATAATTAAAATGATGATTATTACAACTATACCCTTCATTCATTAATCTTAAAAACCCTTGAGAACTATATTTATTTTTAAAACGATTCAGATACTCAAAACGCATTTGATCCACTACGACTCCTACAACGAGCTTAGGCTTGTTGGTTGAGGGCTTAACAGTTGATATCTCTAGTGTGGTTTTACATGAAAAAATACTTAAAAATAAAAATAGACACGTGGCTTTGAAATACATAAATGATTGACTTAAATGAATTTCAAAAATACATTAATTTTTATGATTCAATTTTATTATAGCTAAATTAATGGATAGAATTTTTTACTTTAGCGTTAATTATAATTACATGAACTACCTTCACAATATTGGGGCTTACTTTTTAATGATTGCCGAAATGTTTCGCAAGCCTACCAAATGGTCTGTTATGAAACAGTTAATTCTTAAAGACATTGAAGATTTAATCATAGGTTCTTTAGGGATTGTTGCCTTTATATCTTTTTTTGTGGGAGGAGTAATTACAATTCAAACCGCCTTAAATATTGACAACCCACTAATCCCAAGATATTTAGTGGGGTTTGCAACCAGACAATCTATTATTTTGGAGTTTGCCCCTACATTTATTTCTGTTATTATGGCTGGTAAAGTAGGATCATTCATCACCTCTAGTATTGGAACAATGCGCGTTACAGAACAAATTGATGCTTTGGAAGTCATGGGGATTAACTCCGTCAACTACTTAGTGTTCCCAAAAACCGTTGCTCTTTTACTCTACCCTTTTGTGATCTCTATCGCTATGTTTTTAGGAATAATAGGTGGAATGGCTGCCTGTGTATTTGGAGGGTATTCTACATTTGAAGACTACGTAACTGGAGTTCAGATGGACTTCATGCCCTTTCACATGGTGTATGCATTTATAAAAACCTTAGTGTTTGCTTTTTTACTAGCTACCATTCCATCGTTTCATGGTTATTACATGAAAGGGGGAGCTCTTGAAGTTGGCAAAGCCAGTACCACTGCTTTTGTTTGGACCAGTGTTGCTATTATTTTACTGAATTATATTTTAACTCAAATGCTTCTAAGCTAATGATCGAAGTTAAAAACTTACATAAATCGTTTGGAGACTCTCAAGTATTGAAAGGAATTTCTACCGTATTTGAAAAAGGAAAAACCAATCTTATCATTGGTCAAAGTGGTTCTGGAAAAACAGTCCTATTAAAATGCTTACTTGGACTTTTTGATTACCAAAAAGGCAGCATAGGCTATGATGATAAATTATTTTTAAGTTTAACTGCCAACCAAAAACGAACGCTGCGTTCACAAATTGGGATGGTATTTCAAGGGGGGGCTTTATTTGACTCGCTGACTATTGCCGAAAACGTTATGTTCCCGTTAAGAATGTTTACCAACCAATCTCAAAGCGAAATGGAAGACCGTGCTAGCTCTGCCTTAAAACGTGTTAACCTTGAAAATGCTCACAATAAAATGCCCAGTGAGGCTTCTGGAGGGATGCAAAAACGGGTCGCTATTGCAAGGGCAATTGTAAACAACCCTAAATATTTGTTTTGTGATGAGCCAAACTCCGGCTTGGATCCAAAAACAGCCATTGTTATTGATAATCTAATTCAAGAAATTACAAAAGAGTATGATATCGTCACAGTAATTAACTCTCATGACATGAACTCAGTCATGGAGATTGGAGAGAAGATCCTATTTCTTAAAGACGGACTTAAAGCTTGGGAAGGCAGTAAGGATACCATTTTTAAAACAGACAACGAAGTTGTTACCGACTTTGTGTATTCCTCTAACTTATTCAAAAAAGTCCGGAAAATGTACCTTGAAGACCTTTAGAAGGCTATTTATCAATCACTTCAAGATTCTCAATATCCAACTCGGATTTTAACCATGTCTTTAGGCTATCAACCCTTAAAATTACTAGACTATCTACTAATGTAGAATCCCATTGTGTTCTAATAACAGTCAGTGTATCTATGGTTCGGAAATCTGACGAGGTTAGCATTTTTGAATAGCCAAAAAACCTTAAATCTGTAAATTGAATTTTAGCATCTTTGGAAAGTGTAGAAAAAACATTCAAGTCCATCATCGTTTTGTTAGAGCCTGTATCTAACTTTAAACTATCTATCTCCATTTTTAAGCTCGAAATAGTCTTTTCGCGTTCCTCAATTTTATCAATAGCTAAATCATAAAGTTCTAAAATCTTATCTGAACTCCTGTTTTTGTTTCCATTAATTACTAGACTAAAATCTTGTAGATACTCATAGCCCTTCAACTCATTTATTAAATCAGATTTAGTCGCTTCACTAATGTCTCCATTGAAGTTAAGTGTAATGGACTTATTAGTAAGATCCATTTTTTCACCACGTAACCAAAGACTATTGTTATCTTCAATTTCTAACTTTAAATAGGTTGTGTAATCCGATTCAATCCTTGTTTCATTTAATACGCTGTAAAAAGACCAGCTTGCTGGAAGCATCGCTGCTAAAGCAATGATGGTAGCAAAACGAGCAATGTTTTTTCGACGCTTAGAATTGGCGTAAGTAACCATTGGAAAACGCAGAATCTTTAATACTAAAAAGGTAGCAAAGGCAATGAAAATAGTATTAATAGCAAAGAGATGCATGGCGCCACGGAAGTAACTCCAATTGCCTTGAGATAAACCGTAACCAGCCGTACAAAGCGGCGGCATTAAAGCCGTTGCAATGGCAACACCAAATACAACAGAGGCAATCGTCCCTTTTTTTGTGCGTGCAATAATTAATGCTAAACCTCCAAAAAACGCAATAAGAACGTCTCGAATATCGGGCTTAACACGCCCCAACAATTCAGAGTTGTCTTGATTTAAAGGAAAGATGTAAAAAAATAAAAATGCGGTGAATAAACTCAACACAAGCATGGTTGCTAGGTTGATCAAAGACTTTCGAAGCGTGTCTATATCATTGATGGCAATGGATAGGCCAATTCCTAAGATAGGCCCCATTAATGGAGAAATTAACATGGCGCCAATCACAACCGCTGTAGAGTTTGCATTTAAGCCTATAGAAGCGACAAAGATCGAGCAAATTAAAATCCACACAGTTGCGCCTTTAAATGGAATATCTGCTTTAATAGCGGCTACGGTAGCTTCCCTATCAGTATCATGACGGAAATCCAGTAACTCTATTAAAAATGCTTTTAATGACAACCAAAGACCTAAGGCGTCTTTTTTTACCGCAGCTTTAGACTGTTCCGCTTTTGTGTTCCCTAACTCTGAGTTTAAATTTTCATCCATAACTAACTATATTAATCACAATGGTTATATGTCGTCTAGTTCTTTTACTAGCTCTACTTCCGCATTTGGGTTAAAAACATACAAACGGCCTGAAGCCAATTCAGTTGCTTCAAAACGCGTTCGCCTTTTGGATCCTTTTCGAAACAGTTTTCCGTTATGTAATCGAAATGTAGCACCAGTAGGCACGTCAAATATAAATATTTTTCCGTTAGGAGGATCAAACTGTTTAAGCTTCAAGGACAAAACTGTGTCAGAATCACTACTTGCTTTTGGATTTTTGAAGTGAGATGCCAGTAATGGCAATACATCACTGGGAAAAACTTCTGGCCTTAAAAAGCCCAACATGAGGTGTTGAAACACAGACTTCCATTCTGAACCATGAGGTTTTATTAGTTTGCCATAAGACTTATAGGTCTCAAAGTGTGCTATTTCATGGATCAATGTAATTAAAAAACGGTAAGGGTTTAAATTCGAATTGATTGTTATTTGATGTTTCCCATTTGGCAAGCGACGGTAATCTCCATGACGGGTTTTACGCTCTTGCTTGACTTTAACAACTAGATTGTCATGGGACAAAAGAGCTTTTACTTGATCATAAGAGGCTTCTGGAATAAAATCTTGTAAAGAATCAAGCATAGAATTTAAAATTACATACGCTCAGGAACTTTAATTCCTAATAAACAAAATGCGTTTTTTACGGTATCTGCAACTGCTTTAGATAATTGAACTCTAAATGAAGTTTCAACAGCAAAGTCTGCTCCTAGTATAGATACATTTTGATAAAAGGAATTAAATTCTTTTACCAAATCATAAGCGAAATTGGCGACCAGTGCAGGGCTATAATTTGCTGCTGCCTGTTGAATAACCTCCGGAAATAACTGCAACTGTTTTAATAATGACTTTTCTTTATCGTGCAATTCATATGACATCGGAACTTCTGCATGTGAGTCTTGTGCTGATTTGCGCATAATGGCTTGGATTCGGGCATAGGTATATTGAATAAATGGACCTGTGTTTCCCTGAAAATCAACAGATGCTTGCGGATCAAATAGAATTCGTTTTTTTGGATCGACTTTGAGAATAAAATACTTAAGCGCCCCTAAACCAATTGTCGAATATATAGCTTCTTTATCTCCTTCCGAATAGTCCTCTAACTTCCCTAACTCTTGAGAAATTTGCTTGGCTGTGGCTCCCATTTCATTAATTAAATCATCTGCATCAACGACGGTGCCCTCACGACTTTTCATCTTTCCACTAGGTAAATCTACCATACCATAACTAAGGTGAGACAGGTTCTTAGCCCACTCAAAGCCAAGTTTTTTCAAAATCAAAAACAACACTTTAAAATGATAATCTTGTTCATTTCCTACGGTATACACCATACCTCCAACATCTGGGAAATCTTCTAAACGTTGAATAGCAGTTCCAATATCTTGAGTAATGTATACGGCAGTTCCATCAGCTCGTAAGACAATTTTCTCATCTAATCCATCTGCTGTTAGGTCACACCACACAGAACCATCTTCTTTTTTTATAAAAACACCTTTTTGAAGTCCTTCAGAAATAAATGACTTCCCTAACAAATAGGTTTGACTTTCGTAATAGTAACTATCAAAATCAACTCCAATCGCTTTATAAGTCACATCAAATCCAGCATAAACCCACTGATTCATTTGTTCCCAAAGTGCGACTACAACCGCATCTCCGGCTTCCCATTTTAAAAGCATTTCCTTAGCCTCTAAAAGGATGGGAGCTTTAGCCTTAGCCTCCTCTAAAGAGAGCCCTTCGGATTCTAAAGCACTAATTTCTTGTTTGTATACTTGGTCAAATTTTACATAATAATTCCCAACCAGCTTATCCCCCTTAAGTCCCGTAGACTCTGGAGTTTCATTGTTTCCAAAACGCTGCCAAGCCAACATACTTTTACATATATGAATGCCTCGGTCATTAATAATTTGAGTTTTGTAAACTTTCCTGCCCGATGCCTTTAATATTTCAGCAACACTGTAGCCTAAAAGAACATTTCTAACATGCCCCAAATGCAAAGGCTTGTTAGTATTTGGAGAAGAATATTCGACCATCACAGCTTGATCTCCAGATGGTTCTAAAAAACCAAATTTAGAACTACTAGTCAGTGTCTGAAAAAAGCTCATGAAATAGGTGTCGGAAATCACCAAATTTAAAAAACCTTTTACAACATTATACCCAACAACTTGATCTGAATTTTCAAATAAATAGCCCCCTAAGTCCTCCCCTAACTGGGCAGGATTCATTTTTAACGTACGTAACATTGAAAAGGTCACAACAGTGACGTCTCCTTCAAAATCTTTACGAGTTGATTGAAATTCAACAGATTCTAAGGGTGTTTTATAAAGTGTTAAAAACGCTTTTTTTATGTGTTGCGCTAGCGATTGCTGAAGAGTCATTATATTGAATTTCAATTTCAAAGATACATTTTTTTTAATCCTATTTTGATACCGTTTGAGGTAAAAAGACTTCAGCCATCATGCAACGCGCACTCCCACCCCCACAAGACTCAATAGTGTCTAAAGGACTAGAGATAATTGTTGCATAGGATTCTATAAGCTGAACTTGTGCAGGTCGTAATGAATTTAAAGCTGACTCACTCATCGCTAAGTAGCTAGTGTCATCAGAACCCTTAAGCTGTAGCATATTGCCTACAAAGCTGTTTACTTGATCTTCCGAGATTTCAATTACTTTTTTCCCATCGTCTTGAAGGTGTTTAATCAGGCTTTTACGTTCCTTTTTGTCATCAATACTAGCCGGACACAACACTGCAAATTTATCTCCAATGCTCATCATGACATTGGTATGATATATCTTTTTGCGCTTATCATTGACTGTTTGATAGGCTGAGAACACCACTGGAGTGTATTCAAAATCTTCACAGAATTCAATAAAGAGTTCTTCATCAGCTCGATCTGATATAGCACAATAAGCCTTGTTATTTACACGATCTAATAAAATACTTCCTGTACCTTCAAGAAAAAGACTATCTGTTTCTGCGGCTGTGTAATCAACTACGTTTTTCACAATAAAGCCTTCAGCTTCCACTGCTTCTAAAACAGACTCCTTACGCTCCAGACGTCTATTTTCCGCAAACATAGGATACAATCCAATTGTTCCATTAGCGTGAAATGAAATCCAATTATTAGGAAATATGGAGTCCGGGGTATCAAACTCTTTGGTGTCCTTAACAACAATAACCTTGATTCCAGCTTTTTTGAGTTTTTTGACCATAGCGTCAAACTCCTTAACAGCCATTTTATTAACTGCTTCGGGAAGTGCATTTTCTAGGTCTTTTTGGTAATAATTATTAACTGATGTTTGTTCGTTCATTCGAAATTGAGCAGGACGAATCATTAAAACAGTATTGGTGATTTGTGACATTTTAATCGCGGATTAATGGAAGGGTGGAGCAACGGAGTAATCCCCCTTGTTTAGATATCTCAGAATAGGGTACTTTTTCTACTGTAAAGCCCTGAGCAACAAGCCAGGAGTTTAGCCTTGTAAAGTTTTGTTCGGAAATCACAATGGAATCGGAAATAGAAAACACATTACAATTCATTTTTTGCATTTCTTCTTTAGTTGTTTCAAACAGATTGTCCTTGCCAAAAAAGTCAACCAGCCACTCATAATCACTTGATTCTAAAAACCCATTTTCATGAATTAAGGCTTTACCACGACCAAGAGGTTGAAAGCAACAGTCTAAATGCAGCGCATTTTCAAGTGGATCTATATTTGATTTTCGAAGCTCAAACGTTTTGACCTTTTTGTGTGGAAATAAATCCTGAATTGCTTTTGCAGAATTAATGTTAGTTCTAGCAGTTATATAGTCTGAATAATCCGCACCCAAATAAACCCCTATAAAAATATAATCATCATAAAGTATAACGTCACCGCCTTCAATATGACAGTCTTCAGGAAGTGTAATGTTATTTTCTGGACTGATTTGTTTAAAAAGAGTTTCTAAAGCATGTATTTCTTGATCTCTATCGGGAAGGATGTTTGATTTAATGAGCTTATCCTCAATAACAAAAGCTATATCTCTGGCAAATATTTGATTATAATTATCGATAACTGTAGGCTGGAATACTTGAACATTATATTTGTCAAATACTGCTAAAACAGCCGCCATTTCTATACTCATATCAACTTCGGTTGGATAAGTACCTGAAATCACATGGCGTAAACTATTTGGATCGTAACAGTCTTCGGTTAAAGGAACTGGTCCGTTGCTCTTAGCAGTCCCAAAAAGAACAGACCTCAAACGGGTAAACTCATTTTTAACGAGAAGTTGTAGCATAACATATTGCCTGGTAAAGGACTTTATTTAGACACGGATTTGAAGGAGCGTTGAGTACTTCCTGTATAAATTTGACGCGGACGCCCTATAGGTTCATTACGGAAACGCATTTCTTTCCATTGACCTATCCAACCTGGAAGACGCCCTAAAGCAAACATTACAGTGAACATTTCTACAGGGATTCCCATGGCTCGATATATAATACCAGAATAAAAATCGACATTGGGATACAGTTTTCTGTCTACAAAATAAGAATCTGTTAAGGCTTCTTTTTCAAGCGCCTTTGCAATGTCTAGAATAGGGTCTTCAACTCCTAAGTCTTTAAGAACTTCATCTGCAGCTATTTTTATGATTTTGGCCCGTGGGTCAAAATTCTTATAGACTCTATGTCCAAAGCCCATCAAGCGAAAAGCATCACTTTTATCCTTTGCTTTGGCCATATATTTTTTAGTGTCACCACCATCAGCTTTAATCGCTTCTAACATTTCCAAAACCGCTTGATTCGCACCTCCGTGAAGAGGGCCCCACAATGCGGATATACCCGCAGAGATAGAAGCAAATAAACCCGCATGAGACGATCCAACGATACGAACTGTAGAAGTAGAACAGTTTTGCTCATGATCAGCATGCAGAATAAGTAATTTATTTAAGGCATTGACAATTATTTTATTTTGAAGGTACGGTTCATTAGGTTTGTTAAACATCATTTTTAGGATGTTTTCCACGTAGCCCAAAGAATTATCGCCGTAATCAAGAGGCAAGCCTTGTTTTTTACGCAAGGTCCATGCAACTAGTACTGGAATCTTTCCTAAAACTTTAACTATGTTTTTGTATAAAGCCGTCTTACTTCTTTCGTAATCGATATTATTAATTTGATCATTGGACGGATTAAAAGCGGTAAGCGCACTTGTCAGTGAAGACAACACACCCATTGGATGAGCAGATTTCGGAAATGCATCTAATATTTTACGGATATCGTCATCAACAATGGATTCTGATTTTATGTCTGAATGGAACTTAGCCAACTCTTCTTTGGAAGGTAATTCTCCGAAAATCAATAAAAAGGCAACTTCAAGAAAATCAGCTTTATCTGCTAATTCCTCAATAGAGTACCCTCTGTATCTAAGGATTCCTTTTTCTCCATCTAAAAATGTAATCTCACTTGTACAAGATCCTGTGTTTTTAAAACCTGGATCTATTGTGGTCACGCCACCAGTAGCTGCTCTCAACGTACTGATATCAATGGCGATTTCATTTTCAGACCCTATCAAAGTTGGGAATTCGTATTTTTGACCGTTTATTTCTAAAATTGCTTTATCTGACATTTTGGTAATATTTTAATGTCTTGCAAATTTACAAAAAATAAATGTTTTATTCGAAAGGCTATCAGAGAATCTCCAAGTGTGTAATTGTTTTTAATAAGATTAAAACAAACCTCAAAAAAAAGATACAGGGCTAAAATCATTTATAAAAAAAAGACACCTTAAATAAGGTGTCTTTTTTTAAAATAAACTAAATATTGTTATTTGATTTTAAATGCTTTTTGTTGTGGAAAGTAAGCCGTCTCCCCTAATTCCTCCTCAATACGGAGTAATTGGTTGTACTTAGCCATTCTATCACTTCTCGAAGCAGATCCCGTTTTAATTTGACCTGTATTTAATGCTACTGCAAGATCGGCAATAGTATTATCTTCAGTTTCTCCAGAACGGTGCGACATTACTGAGGTATACCCTGCATTGTGTGCCATGTTTACAGCTGCAATTGTTTCTGTAAGTGTTCCAATTTGATTTACTTTAATCAAGATTGAATTAGCTATGTTGTTTTCAATTCCTCTAGAAAGACGTTCTACATTGGTTACAAACAAATCGTCACCGACCAATTGTACCTTATCTCCAATTTTATCTGTAAGGTATTTCCATCCTTCCCAGTCATTTTCATCCATCCCATCTTCGATAGAAATAATTGGATAGTTAGCTGCTAATTCAGCTAAATAGTCTGCTTGTTGTTGGCTTGTGCGCACATTTCCTTTTTCACCTTCAAATTTCGTGTAATCATAGTGACCATCAACGTAAAATTCTGCAGCTGCACAATCTAAAGCTATCATTATGTCATCTCCTAAAGTATAACCAGCATTCTTAACTGCTTTTGCAATAGTTTCTAGGGCATCTTCTGTTCCACCTTCTAAGTTAGGTGCAAAACCTCCTTCATCTCCAACTGCTGTACTCAGACCTCTGTCATGTAATACTTTTTTTAGGTTATGGAAAATTTCCGTACCCATTTGCATGGCATGTGTAAAGTTTTTAGCCTTCACAGGCATTACCATAAACTCTTGAAATGCAATCGGCGCGTCACTATGTGATCCTCCGTTAATGATATTCATCATTGGAACTGGAAGTGTATTAGCACTAACGCCACCCACATAACGATACAATGGCATGCCTAATTCGGCAGCAGCGGCCTTAGCAGCAGCCAAGGAAACACCAAGTATAGCATTTGCACCAAGTTTTGATTTATTTGGAGTTCCATCTAAATCAATCATAATTTGATCAATTAAATTTTGTTCAAAAACAGAAACACCTAGAAGTTCCTGGGCTATGAGCGCATTCACATTTTCAACTGCATTTAAAACTCCTTTACCCATGTAAGCAGTTCCTCCATCACGCAATTCAACAGCTTCATGCTCTCCAGTAGATGCCCCAGATGGTACAGCTGCTCTTCCAATAAAACCATTTTCAGTTGTTACGTCTACTTCAACTGTAGGGTTACCCCTTGAGTCTAAAATTTGACGCGCGTGAATGTTAATTATGATACTCATAGTGTTCTGTTTAAGTTATTTATAGTTTACAAATTTACGAAATTGAAATTTTTTAAAATTATTCTAAAGTAGAATAATAGTAATTATTAGCTAAAACGTTGTAGTGATAAAAAAAGGGGATAATTTAATTAAATGTTGCCTTTTTAAAATTGATTATTTTAAGCTCTCAATGAATTGATCAAACAAGTATGAGGAATCGTGTGGGCCTGGACTTGCTTCAGGATGGTACTGCACTGAGAAACAATTTTTAGATTTCATTGCAATCCCTGCTACTGTAGCATCATTTAAGTGCAAATGAGTGATTTCTAAATCTGTATGAGCTTCCGCTTCTTCTCTATTGACCGCAAATCCGTGATTTTGGGAGGTAATTTCTCCTTTACCAGTTACAAGGTTTTTTACAGGATGATTAATGCCTCTGTGTCCATTGTGCATTTTATAAGTAGACACGCCATTGGCTAAAGCAATAACTTGATGACCTAAACAGATTCCAAAAAGAGGTAAGTTTTTTTCAATGATAGTTTTAGCTAACGATTGGGCTTCTATTAATGGCTCAGGATCTCCTGGTCCATTGGATAAGAAATACCCATCAGGATTCCATGCACTTAATTCTTCAAAGGTTGAATTATATGGAAACACCTTTATGTAGGCATCCCTTTTAGCGAAATTTCTAAGTATGTTTTCTTTAACTCCAATATCTAAGGCTGCTATTTTAAAGCGCGCATTTTCGTCGCCGTAATAGTAAGGTTCTTTGGTTGACACTTTAGAAGCCAGTTCAAGACCTTCCATTTGAGGTATTTCAGAAAGCTGTTTTTTAAGACTATCTATATCATCAACATCTGTTGATATAACAGCGTTCATTGCTCCATGATCTCGAATATAACTCACCAATGCTCTGGTATCTACGTCGGAAATTGCAAATAAATTATGTGTATTAAAAAACTCCTCTAAAGATCCTTCAGCGTCCACACGTGAGTAATTATAACTGAAGTTTTTACAAATAAGGCCAGCGATTTTAATAGAGCCGGATTCCATTTCATTAACATTAACTCCATAGTTTCCTATATGTGGATTAGTGGTTACCATAAGCTGACCAAAATAAGAGGGGTCAGTAAAAATCTCTTGGTACCCAGTCATTCCCGTATTAAAACAAACCTCTCCAAAGGCAGTTCCTTCATTTCCAATTGCTTTGCCATAAAAAATGGTGCCATCTGCTAAAAGCAGAATAGCTTTCTTTCGTGTTTTGTATTTCATTATAATTGACTTCTTGTAAAGGTTTTACAAAATTGCACAAAAAAAAGGATAAACTAAAAAAGTTTATCCTTAAAATTTCAAATGCTTATTAACATTTTATTCTTCTTCTTCAGTTGATGTTGCTTCTACCGCAGCAGTAACTGGTTTCGCAGCACCACCTTTACGGCTTCTACGCGTTGTCTTTTTCTTAGGTTGCTTATCGGCATTGTAAATTTCATTGAAATCTACTAATTCAATCATAGCCATATCCGCATTATCTCCAAGACGATTACCTAGCTTAATGATTCTGGTGTAACCACCTGGACGATCTGCTATTTTAGTTGCTACAGCCCCGAATAATTCAGTGATAGTTTCCTTTTGTCTCAAACGAGCAAAGACTAAACGTCTGTGATGCGTTGTGTCATCTTTGGCTTTAGTAATTAAAGGCTCAACAAATTGCTTTAAAGCCTTGGCTTTGGCAACGGTGGTATTAATACGCTTGTGTTCAATTAAAGAACAGGCCATGTTTGCTAACATTGACTTTCTATGCGCAGTTTTTCTACCTAAATGGTTTATTTTTTTTCCGTGTCTCATGACATTTTATTTTAACTCTATCTTGCATCAACTCATTTAAGAGGCGCAAATTATAAAGTAATTAATCTTTATCTAGTTTATATTTACTTAAGTCCATTCCGAAGCTAAGGCCTTTTACATTGACTAACTCTTCAAGCTCAGTTAATGATTTCTTACCAAAGTTTCTAAACTTCATTAGGTCATTCTTATTAAATGACACTAAATCTCCTAGAGTATCTACTTCTGCTGCTTTTAAGCAATTAAGAGCACGAACTGAAAGGTCCATGTCAATTAATTTAGTTTTAAGCAACTGACGCATGTGAAGTGATTCTTCATCATAAGTTTCAGTTTGTGCAATCTCATCTGCTTCTAAAGTGATACGCTCATCGGAGAATAACATGAAGTGGTGAATTAAGATTTTAGCAGCCTGAGTCAATGCGTCTTGAGGTGTGATAGAACCATCTGTTTGAATTTCGAAAACTAATTTTTCGTAATCGGTTTTTTGTTCTACACGAAAATTCTCAACACTATACTTAACATTTTTAATCGGAGTGTAAATAGAATCTGTAAAAATTGTACCTACCGACGCAGATGATTTTTTATTTTCTTCTGCAGGAACATATCCACGTCCTTTTTCTAAAGTTAATTCCATGTTGATGGTAACTTTAGGATCAAGGTTACAGATTACTAAATCTGAATTTAAAACTTGGAATCCAGAAATAAATTTCTGAAAGTCTCCAGCAGTTAATTTATCTTGTCCTGAAATAGATATAGAAACTGACTCATTATCAACTTCCTCAATTTGTCGCTTAAAACGAACTTGTTTTAAGTTAAGGATGATCTCAGTCACGTCTTCAACAACTCCAGGAATTGTAGAAAATTCGTGTTCAACCCCTTCCATTTTAACTGAAGTAATTGCAAATCCTTCTAATGAAGATAATAACACTCTACGTAAAGCATTTCCAACTGTTAAACCGTATCCTGGCTCTAAAGGTCTGAATTCGAATTTACCTTCGAAATCAGTAGAGTCGATCATAATTACTTTGTCGGGCTTCTGAAAATTTAATATTGCCATAATTGTCTTCGTTTTAATTGTTAATTAGTTGCGCGATTTATAAGTATGAAGACCACTAATAAATCCTTTGGCTAAATACCAATATGATTAATTTATTATTTAGAGTACAGTTCTACGATGAATTGCTCGTTGATGTTTTCAGGAATCTGAAGACGCTCAGGAACAGAAACATACGTTCCAGATTTTGTATCGTTGTTCCAAGTGATCCACTCATAAACTACTGATGAGTTTGATAAAGCAGATTCAATTGTTTCTAATGATTTAGATTTCTCTCTAACAGCAACAACGTCACCAGCTTTTAAAGAATAAGATGGGATATTTACAATACCACCATTTACTGTAATGTGCCTGTGAGAAACTAGTTGTCTAGCTCCACTTCTAGAACGAGATAATCCCATTCTAAAAACTACGTTATCTAATCTAGACTCACATAATTGCAAAAGAACTTGACCCGTAATTCCTTGCGAGGCAGTTGCTTTTTTAAACATGTTTCTAAATTGCTTTTCTAATACACCATAAGTGTACTTAGCTTTTTGCTTTTCCATTAACTGGATAGCATATTCAGACTTTTTACCACGGCGTCTGTTATTTCCGTGCTGTCCTGGAGGATAGTTTCTTTTTTCAAAGGACTTATCTTCTCCGAAGATTGCTTCGCCGAACTTACGGGCGATTTTAGTTTTAGGACCAGTATATCTTGCCATTTCGTTTTGTTTTTGAGAGTGATTGTGAATTAAGGTCTTAAGCTTATCCTTCGACAGTCGTTGATCTCTCGTTTATACTATTAAAATTAAACTCTTCTTCTTTTTGGTGGTCTACATCCATTGTGAGGAGTAGGAGTTACATCAATAATTTCAGTAACCTCAATTCCACTGTTGTGTAAAGAACGTATTGCTGACTCTCTACCATTACCAGGTCCTTTAACGTATACTTTTACTTTCTTAAGACCTGCGTCTTTAGCAGGACCAGAAGCATCTTCTGCTGCTAACTGAGCTGCATAAGGTGTATTCTTTTTAGAACCTCTAAAACCCATTTTTCCAGCTGATGACCATGAGATCACGTCGCCTTTTTTATTGGTTAATGAGATGATAATGTTATTAAAAGAAGCAGTTACGTGTGCTTCTCCCGTAGATTCTACGATAACTTTACGTTTTTTAGTACTTGACTTTGCCATATTACTAATTATTATTTAGTTACTTTTTTCTTGTTAGCAACTGTTTTTCTTCTACCTTTTCTAGTTCTTGAGTTGTTCTTCGTACGTTGTCCACGTAATGGAAGACCCGCTCTGTGGCGAATTCCTCTGTAGCAACCGATATCCATTAAACGTTTGATGTTTAATTGGATCTCTGAACGAAGTTCTCCTTCAATTTTAAAAGTTCCTACGGCATCACGAATGTTACCGATTTCTTCATCGGACCAATCGGACACTTTTGTACTTTCATCAACTTTTGCTTCTGCTAATATTTCTTTAGCTCTACTTCTACCTATCCCATAGAT
>CAJIZJ010000038.1 GCA_905181825.1 uncultured Flavobacteriaceae bacterium | reverse complement strand
AAGCAACTTTGAATGGCTCTCAATACGATTCTGCAGCAGCAGCTATTGGAGGAGATTCTAAAACAACTAAGATATTTTGGGACGTGAACTAACACAACAACAAAAAGTATTTAATAAAAAAGCAGTTATTAATTTAACTGCTTTTTTTTGGTTAAAAATTAAAAAAAAACAGAAGTATCTTAGTTTGAAGAAAAAAGTAATAATGAGTCAAAACACTCACAATTAGCAGATAAAAAACAGATTTAGCATAACAATTTGCAAAAATTATGATAAACTGTTAAGTTATTTGTTTAAACAAAAACAATTTTTTTAAAACAAATTGTTGGTAATTAAAGTTTTTATTAGCACATTTGCGTTGACTAATTTAATAAATAACAAAAATGAAAACAAAGTTTAGCGTAGTACTAACACTATTACTGGTGTTAGCAGTGCAAATTTCTTTTGCACAACAAAAAACTGTTTCAGGAACGGTGACCGAGGAAAGTGGTCTTCCATTACCAGGAGCAACAATTTTAAACCAAGGGACTTCAAGAGGTGTAACTACAGATTTTGATGGAAAATACTCCATCTCTGTTTCTGAAGGTGCCACATTAATGATTTCTTATGTAGGAATGGAATCCCAATCAGTATCAATTGGTACTGGTTCTGTGTACAACGTAACTCTAACAAAAGATGTTTCATCATTAGAAGAAGTTGTACTAGTTGGATATGGTTCTACTAGCAAAGCCAAGCTTACTGGTTCAATTTCCACTATTTCTAGTGAAACAATCGGACAAGTTCCTATCGGTTCTTTTGATCAAATACTTCAAGGACAAGCACCTGGTGTACAGGTTTTTTCTGGTTCTGGTCAGCCTGGTGCTCCAGCAAGAGTTAGAATTAGAGGTAATGGTTCTATAAACGGTAGTTCAGCTCCAATTTACATAGTAGATGGAATTCAAATTACTGCAGGAGATTTCGCTAGTTTAAATGCTAATGATTTTGAAACTGTCTCTGTTCTTAAAGATGCCGCTTCAACAGCTTCTTACGGATCAAGAGGTGCAAACGGTGTAATTTTGATTAGTACCAAAAAAGGTAACTACAACCAAAAAACAGCATTCACTTACAAAACGCAATACGGAATTACTGAAGTTGGTAACGCTCCTTTCGAAATGATGTCTTCTAGAGAAATTTTAGAATTCCAAAGAACTGTTAATAGTGGCGCTGGCGCTGGATTATCAGATGAAGAAATATCAGAACTTGCAACTACTAACACAAACTGGAAAGATGTATTTTTTAGAACTGGTATTACTCAAAGTCACGAGGTTGAAATATCAGGTGGTGATGATGACTCAAGATTCTTCTCAAGTTTAAGTTACTTTGATCAAGATGGTATTGCAGAAAGATCAAACTTACAGCGTTTTACAATAAGAACTAATTACGAAAATAAAGTCAATTCAAAAACAAAATTTGGAATTAATACATCTTTAGGTTTCTCAAAATCTAACTTTATTAGCTCTGAAAATGCAATTGCATTACAAAACCCATTTGCAGCTGCTTACTTAGCGCAGCCTTACCAATCTCTTTACGATGATGAAGGCAACATTCAAACTGGACCCGGATTTGTAGGAGGAAACTCTTATGAAGAATTGATGAAAAATGGAAATAACAACCAACAAGTAAAAATTATCGCACAAGGATTTTTCGAGACTGAATTAATGAAAAATATAGTTTTCAGAACAGATTTAGGTATTGATTACTCTCAAGATAATTTTATCGACTTTTCTGGACCAAATACTTATTATGGAGGTATTGTTACTCCAGGTGGTGAAGGCGATTATGGCGAGTCTAACAATTACAACTCTAGACTTACTGCAACAACAAAATTAGGATATTCTAATGTATTCAATGAAAAGCATTCTGTTGATGTATCGTTGTTTTCAGAATACTACAAACAAAACTTTAGAAGTTCTGGTTTTAGAGGTTATGGAATTAATCCATTACTAAACGGTTATGCCAATGGTACAACTGCAGGAACTCCTGAAAATGAACTTATTCCAACAATATTTGGAGGAAAAACTGTTCGTGGTTTATTTGCAGCATTCGCAATAGCAAATTACGATTACGACTCTAAATATGGTTTCTCAGCATCTTTAAGAAGAGATGCTTCATCTAAATTCTCTGACAAAAATCAGTGGGGTACTTTTTACTCTGTTGCTGGTCGTTGGAACATTTCAAATGAAGAATTCATGAGTGATGTATCATTTGTTAATAATCTAAAGTTGAGAGCTAGTTACGGTACTTCTGGTAACCAAGCATCAGTTGCTGATTATGCAGCTGAAACTAGGTATGGACAAATTTCATATGGTGGGGTAAACGGTATTGGTGTAGCCTCTATAGGAAATCCTGACCTGAAATGGGAAACTTCAGTACAATCTAATATTGGTTTAGATTTTGATTTATTTGATTATAAATTATCTGGAACTCTTGAATATTACGACAATAAAACTATCGATTTATTTATAGACTATTCGCTAAGTTTAACCTCTGGTTTTTCAAGCTTACAGTCTAATGCAGGTTCAATGCGTAACTCAGGTGTAGAACTAGACTTGAATTATACAGTTATTAACAGTGACAACTTTAGTTTAGATCTGTATGGAAACTTCAACTACAATAAAAATGAGATTTTAGATTTAGGTCAAGTAAGTGAATTTGAGTCTGGAACGTCTATTATTCGTGAAGGTCTATCATTAGGAAGTCACTATGTTGTAGGATGGGCTGGAGTTAACCCAGCAAATGGTGAACCACTTTACTATGATGGAGACGGAAACGTTACTAATGTATTTAGTGATGGAAATGCCACTGCTAACTGGGGAAGTTCTAATCCTGAATATACTGGTGGATATGGATTAAGAGGAACATTAGGTAATTTTGATTTCTCAACACTTTTCACATTTGCTGACGAGTACTACAGATTCAATAACCAATCATTCTTCCAAGAGAATCCTAACTTTTCTCAATTCAACTTATCAACTGCTATGAACACAATGTGGTCACAGCCGGGTGATGTTACTGAGATTCAAAGTTATTTGTTTCCAAGACAGTTTTCATCTAAAGATATTGAAGATGCTTCATTTACAAAATGGAGAAATTTAACTGTAGGGTACACACTTCCATCAAAGTTTACTAGTAAAACAAACTTTTTTGAATCATTTCGTGTCTATGCACAAGTACAAAACTTGAAAACATGGACTAAATTTACAGGATTTGATCCTGAAGATGACAACAATATAGCTGGTTATGAATATCCAATGCCTACTATTTATACTGTTGGTCTTAACATTAAATTTTAAATAAAAGAACTATGAAAAATATATTTAAATTTTTATTCTTAGTAGGGATCTTATTCACATCATGTGAAGATGCCTACAATGTAGCTCCGGATGATGAGATCCTTGAAGCTAATGCCATTACCTCTGTTGCTGATTTAGAAAAAGCTGCCCTTGGTGTATATGGTTTTATCTCGGGTTCAAACCTAATTAATTATTCTTCTAGATTTACAGATGATTTGAGGTTACCTGCAGATAATAGAGGCCAAGGTGTTCAAGTTCATACTTGGAACATTACAGCTGGAAACGGAACAACTACATCTCTGTGGTCTAGCCTTTACAATGTAATTAGTAGAGCTAACAGAGTTTTAGATGTTATTGATGGTATTCCTGCTAATACACCTGAAGAAGTACTATCAAAAAGTCGTATCAAAGCGGAATGTATTGGCTTACGTGCAATGTGTCATTTTGATTTATTACGTGCTTTTGCAGAATCATATGAAGATAGTAGTTCTGTATTAGGAGTGCCAAACATTAACAGCGTTGTTGTTTTTGAACAGCCTACACGTAACACAGTTGCAGAAAATTACGCATTCATCAATTCAGATATTGAGATGGCAATGGGTATGTTAGATGCATCTTTCACAGACAATACAAGACTGACGTCTACTGCACTTAGCGCTTTAAAAGCAAGAGTTGCACTATACCAAGGACAATATGAAACTGCTATTTCAAGTGCAACTGACGTAATTGGTGCTGTTGAATTAGCTACAACTACTGAATATGCTGATATATGGACGGATGCTTCTGAAGCTGAGGTTATATTCAAATTAAAGCGTACTACTGGTGATGGTGCTGTTGGAACGATCTTTCAAGATACAAACGGAGACATTTTCTTTTTTATGTCAGATGTTATGGTATTTCATGTTTTAAACAACTCATTTGCTGGTGATCCTAGATTTGGTGCAATGATAGATTTAAATGTATCAACTTTAGGTGAGCCTGTCGTAGGAAAATACCTAGGAACAGATGCAAATCCAGGACTAAATGACATTAAGTTATTCAGAGCTAGTGAGTTATATTTAATTAGAGCTGAGGCTTATGCTAGATCAGGACAATTTGAAATGGCTGCTGCTGACATGACTGCTTTACGTGCAGCTAGAGGTTCTGCAGGAACAACATCATATTCATCAGAAGAAATTGCACTCTTTGATATTATTGAAATTGAAAGACGCCTAGAGTTAGGTTATGAAGGGCATAGATATTTTGACATGAGACGTCAAGGATTATCTCTTTCACGAAATGAAATTGACTGTGAAGCAGCTGCTGGAGCTTGTTCATTGCCATCTGATGATTTCAAATGGATAATGCCAATTCCACAAGCAGAGCTTTTTGCAAATGAAAATATGACTCAAAATACAGGTTATTAAACTTTTAAAAACAAAATTATGAAAAAAAACTTAAAATTAATTTTACCATTATTTGTTCTAGCTATTTTCTCATGTGAGGACAATACCCCTGAAACTTATACTGGTGAAAGTATCGCTTATTTCTCAGAGACTTCAGTAACTTACCCAGTTGAAGCAGATTCATCTTTTAACGTTGAAGTGGTAGTTTCTGAATCTTCAACTGCTGATCGTGTTTTTACAGTAGAAATTGATTCTGAATTAACTACTGCTACAGATGACTCATATTCTATGAGTGCAGACTTATCAATAGCAGCTGGAGCATATTCTGGAAATGTTGTAATTAATGGTGTAGTTAGTAATGTAGTAGCAGGTTCTAAATTAGTGTTAGACTTAACTTCTGTTGAAGGGTCTAACGTTGCTAGTTTTGATAATACTGTTAGTATTACAATGAATCCATCATGTCCAATTGTTGCTGATTTTACAGGACAGTATTATATAGAAGAATTAACTGCTTTTGTAGACGGACCTACTCTAAATCATGAACAAATTGTAACTGTATCTGCTCTGGCTGGAAATGCAACACAGAGAACATTTGATACTGCTAATTATATCAGTTACTGTTCAACTCCTAACCCATTTACATTTGAGTTAAATTGTGGTCAGGTATTAATGGCAGGTGAAGGAACACAAGCTAACTGTTCATGTGGTGGTAACTTGTTTTTCACAAATGCAAGTACTCCATCAGCATACGACCCTGAAGATGATTCTTACTTTGAAGTAACATTTACTAATGATGCATATAGTGATTGTGGTGCTCCAGCACAAACCACGTATAGTTTTACAAAACAGTAATTTATCTGTTTAATTTATAACATGAAAAAGGAGGTATTTATACCTCCTTTTTCTATTTAACTTAAAACCGCTTAATTTGAAAACAAAACTACTCTTATTATTTCTTACTATTTCACAAATTACGCTTTCTCAAAACTTTAAGCGAAGTTCCTTAGTGGTATCTGAAGATTTACAGCGAGCATTAAAAGAAAAGTCTGAAATACTCTCAAAAGAATACCATGAAAATTATAAAATTGCTAGTAATAAATTTTCTAAAACCATAAAACTAATTAATGGAAAAACAGCTATTCTGCAGGGAATGGATGAATTTGGAGAGCCCATATATTCTATGTTAAGTAATTATGGAGCTACCGTAACTGCTAGAGCTAATCAACTGTTTGAAGGTGGCAGTCTTGGACTAAACCTTACGGGTTTGGGTATGGCAGTTGGTGTGTGGGAATTTGACCACATTAGACATACTCATGAAGCACTTATAGGTCGTATCAATAACCTTGAAAACGGTGAGTTTTCAACTTCTAATGAATTTACATCACACTCAACGCATGTGAGTGGTACAATAATTGGTGACGGTATTAATAGCGGTCAAGCTAGAGGATTTGCAATTAATGCGACGGTGAATGGATATAACCGTGTAGATGATCTTTCTGAAATGGCCGATGAGGCTGCCAATGGACTTTTGGTGTCTAATCACTCCTACGGCGCATCTCCTATAAATTCATCAACTGGAGAAGTTAATTGGGAAAACTATGGCTATGGAAAGTATAGTTCAAGATCAAGGCAGATAGATAATATTCTTAATTTATCTGAATATTATTTACCTGTATGGGCTGCAGGAAATGACAGAAATGATGCTCCTAGGACTTACGATCTTTTGTATGGGGTAACTAATTCTAAAAACTCTCTTACTGTGGCAGCAGTTCTGGGGGTACCAAACTACACCGGACCGGAAAGTGTTTCAACTACTAGCTTTAGTAATTATGGACCAACAGATGATGGTCGGATAAAACCAGATATAGCAACTAAGGGGCAAGCTGTGTTTTCTACTGAATCTACAGGAGACTCTGATTATGCAAGTAAATCAGGGACCTCAATGGCTGCACCAGGAATTACTGGGGTGGTTTTATTATTACAAGAACACAACTACAATATCAACAGCTCTTATTTAAAATCGGCATCAGTTAAAGGTCTTCTTGCTCACACCGCTGATGAATGTGACACTAACTTCTTTGGCGCTGATGGACCTGATTATAAATATGGCTGGGGCTTAGTTAATGCTGAAAGGGCTGCTACTTGTATTATGAATAACGGAGTGACTTCGTTAATTTACGAAGGCACCCTAAATGAAGGCGAGAGTTATGAACTAAATTTAGAAGCTCTAGAAGGAGAGGAACTCATAGCAACTATATCTTGGTCTGATCCAATGGGAGAAGTGTACAATTCATCAGTAGAAAATATGAGGGATTATCGCGAACCCGTTTTGGTAAATGACTTAGATCTTAGAGTGTCTAACAGTACGTTAACATACTTTCCATGGAAATTAAATCCAGAAACACCTACAGTACCTGCGACAAAAGGAGATAATATTGTAGATAATATCGAAAAAGTTGAAGTGTCTGATACTTCAGGAACCTACAATATTGTAGTAAATCACAAGGCATCTTTAGAAGGGAACTCTCAAAATTTCTCTCTAATTATTACAGGTGTAAACACATCAACCTTTGGTGTGAATGACACTAGCATAAACAGCTTAAGAATTTGGCCAAACCCAGCTAAAGAGACTGTTAATTATCAGTATGCTTCTAACTCTGAACAAACTTGTTTAGTTGAACTTATTGACTTGCAAGGAAGAATCGTGTATTCTCAAAATATTATGGGAGGAGCTGCAAATATTAAAGGAGAAATAAATACCTCGAGTTATTCAAAAGGGGTTTATTTTCTTAACTTAAGTCAGGGCAACCAAAAATCATATAAAAAAGTGGTGTTACAGTAACGTATCTTTTTTAAATAATTTGATTTGAAAGCGGGTTTATTTAATAAATCCGCTTTTTTGTTTTATTACTTTAAAATTGATGTGTATTGTGTACTTTTGCGGCATGGAGAAAGAAACCAAAATTTACGGCCTTCGAGCAATTATTGAAGCTATTGAAGCAGAAAATACAATAGATAAAGTTTTTTTACAAAAAGGGCTCAGTGGGGAATTATATACAGAGTTAGAAAAATTATTACGGAGACAAAATATCAACTTTTCGTATGTGCCTATTGAAAAGCTTAACCGCTTAACGCAGCACAACCACCAGGGCGCTGTGGCCAATATGTCGCCAATTGCGTTTTATGATTTGGAAGAATTGATATCTGCTGTTAAAGAAACCAAAGAAAATCCCTTGTTTCTTCTCCTCGATCAACTTAGTGATGTTCGTAATTTTGGGGCCATTATAAGAACTGCCGAATGTACTGGCGTTGATGGAATCATCATTCAAAAAAGTGGCGGAGCTCCTATAAACGGAGATACTGTTAAAACTAGTGCAGGTGCGGTATTTAACATCCCCATTTGTAAAGTAGATCATATCAAAGATGCCATGTTTTATTTACAAGCCTCAGATATAAAAGTGGTTGCAGCAACCGAGAAAACCGAAAATACTATTTATGATATCGATTTTAAACAAGGATGTGCCCTTATTATGGGGTCTGAAGATAGAGGAATAAACCCTTCTATCTTAAAACTGGTAGACGACAAGGCTAAACTTCCTATGTACGGCAGTATTGCCTCTTTAAATGTTTCTGTTGCTTGTGGTGCTTTTCTCTATGAAGTCGTCAGACAACGCCTCTAAACGTCTTTATTTTTAAAGCTATACTGTACATCTACAGTTGAATCTGTAGTGTGCAATTCCTCTTTAGGTAATTCGATGAAATTCCCTTTTGCATCAAACTGTTTAAGGAACGGGTCTTCCTTTTCGTCGTACTGGTCATCTTCCCAAACATAACGTACAGGCTTAGCAATGGAAGTTCTAAAAACAATAGCAAATATGAGCCCCACTAGAAGCCCAGACAAATGGCCTTCCCAAGACATGTTTTCCTTTACAGGAAACACATACCATAACATACTGCCATACAAAAACACAACCAAGAGAGATAGCGCTGTTAGATGATGGTTCTTGGAGATGATTCCTTTAAAAAGCATAAAACTCATCAAAACATAAATAAGCCCACTAGCTCCAATATGAAAAGCAGAACTGCCAATTAACCATGTTAAAAACCCTGAAAACAAAGTACCACTAACTAAAACACGCCACGCCAAGGCTCTATAAAAATAAAAAAGAGCGGCAGATAAAATTAATAACGGCATGGAATTATGGTACAAATGTTCCAGACTGCCGTGGATAAAGGGGCTAAAAAGAATCCCCCTAAGTCCAGAGAAAGTTCTGGGATAAATACCCATATCGTTAAATCGAAAACCAAACCGTAATTCAAACCAATAAACAAACCAAATAAGTAATACAAAACTTAGTGGGTATACAATAACAGTTGATGAAAATTTAAATGGATCGCTAGAGTTCATTTGCATAAATTTACAAAACACTAACAAATAGCCCGCCAAAAAAAGGCATTATGTTAGATTGTCACCTTAATTTAAAAAAAAACTTTAATTTTGCAGTATGAATGCACCTTTGGCAGAACGCTTACGTCCGAAAAAATTAACTGACTACATAAGTCAATCACATCTGATTGGACCTCAAGGGGCATTAACACAAGCTTTAAAACAAGGCTTGATTCCATCAATGATATTTTGGGGACCTCCTGGAATTGGAAAAACAACACTTGCTACCATTATAGCGCAAGAATCGGAACGTCCTTTTTATACATTAAGCGCTATTAGTTCCGGAGTAAAAGACGTTAGAGAGGTAATTGAAAAAGCAAAGCAAGGCGGGGGATTATTTACCACAAAAAATCCTATTTTGTTTATTGATGAAATTCATCGTTTTAGTAAATCTCAGCAAGACTCACTCTTACAAGCAGTTGAAAAAGGATGGGTAACCCTTATAGGGGCTACAACAGAAAACCCAAGTTTTGAAGTGATCTCTGCCCTCCTATCTCGCTGCCAGGTATATACTTTAAATCCGTTTAATACACAAGACTTAGAATCTCTGTTAACACGCGCAATCAGCACTGATGAACAACTCACTAAAAAGAAAATAACACTTCAAGAAACAGAAGCTTTATTACGATTGTCTGGGGGAGATGCACGAAAATTGCTTAATATTTTTGAACTTATTATTAATTCTGAATCGGGTGAAACGGTCACAGTTACTAATGAGTTGGTTCTTAGTAAAATTCAAAATAGTACCGTCTTATATGATAAAACGGGCGACCAACATTACGACATCATATCCGCATTTATAAAATCTATAAGAGGTAGCGATCCTAACGGAACCGTATATTGGTTAGCACGGATGCTAGAAGGGGGAGAAGACGTGAAATTCATCGCGCGTCGATTACTTATACTTGCTAGTGAAGATATTGGTAATGCCAACCCAACGGCCTTAGTATTAGCCTCAAGCACCTTTCAGTCGGTTGCTGCTATAGGAATGCCAGAAGCACGAATTGTTTTAAGCCAATGCGCCACTTATTTGGCTTGTTCTCCAAAAAGTAATGCTGCATATAAAGCAATTAATTCCGCTATGGACCTCGTCAAGAACACCGGAAATCTGTCGGTACCGCTAGACATTAGAAATGCACCTACTAAGCTAATGAAAGACCTTGGCTACGGAGAGGATTATAAATATGCGCACAATTATGACTTAAATTTTGTTGCACAAGAATTCATGCCAAAAGGATTGGAGAATAAAACAATCTATAAACCAGGAACTAATGCTCGTGAACAATCACAACAATCGTTTCTAAAACAAAGATGGAAAGACAAATACGGCTATTAAGGACGTATGTTAAGTGCCTCAATAATTGTTTTATTTTGTTCGTAATATTCGTGAACCCATGCAGACCCTCTTTTGTACATTATTCCAGACTGACCTTCAATTATGTAGACATTTTCGAATAAGGTTGCCTGCGCTGAATACATCACTTTTTTAGTGATGCTATCAACAAAGTCATATCCAGAATTAGTAGGTTTAATTATAAGTCCCGAAACTGCTGTATTTTTAACACTAGATATTTGAGGTGCAATAACAACCGGAGTTGGTGGAACAACTACTGCTAAAGCCTTAACCTCAACTTCGGTAATGGGAGTAGGCGGCGCCTTAGTAGCAGGAGGAGCTGGGGGGCTAAGGACTTGATTTTCGATTGTTTCAACAGCTACAATAGCTGAAGAGGTTGTAGTGCTGTAAGGAATGGCTCCACTATAGGTGTAGTTTAAATCCCCAACAGACGTAAAAACATTTCTTAAAGCTTGTTGAAACGCTTTCTTAAAATCCTTTAGTTTAGACTTACCAATCTCTGAAGAAAATACAATATTATCTTTGCAATCAGTAAGCACTAATTGAAGCTTTGTTTTTAAAAATCCCTTTATACTAATAACGTCAGATTTTAAAAGCAAGCAGCTATTTTGGGATAAATCAGAAGGGTAATTTTGAAAAGAGTTTAGCACCTTAAAATTATTCTTTTCAAATAAAAAAATAGTCAGAGAGTTTAACTGATATTGATCCTTTGACTTCAAAAAACTATAACTTTCAGGTACAGAAACGTATTTGAAATCGTTAATAGATGTTTGAGAAAAGCTTAATAAACTAGCTGTAAAAAACAAGCAAAAAAGAAATTGATTTAAAGACTTCATAAGTGGTGTGTTTTAATTTATAAATAATTTTTTATTTCTAATAAATGATCAACTCCAATAAGATCTGAAGTAAGCACTTCGTTATGGTAATTAAAGCAAATAGCATCCATTCCAATATTTAGAGCTCCAAGTATATCGGCTTCTAAATTATCCCCAATCATTATGCTATTTTCAATAGTTGCATTAGCCATGTGAAGGGCATGATGGAATATTTTTGGATTTGGTTTCTTAACACCTACCATTTCTGAGTTGGTAACCGTCAAAAAATAATGATCAATATTCGACTGATTAAGTTTTGCCTGCTGCGCCTCTTTAAATCCGTTGGTTATGATGTGTAGTTTGTATTTAGCGAATAAAAAATCTAACAGCTCAATAGTTCCAGAAAATAGGTGATTAAACGTAGAAAGGTATGTAATGTAATCATCGGAAAGCTTGTGAATAATCCGACTAGAAATCTTAAGTTCTAAAGCCTTAAAAGTATCATTGAGTCGAGCAAACTTTAGATTCTTTTTATCAATTTTTTCTTCTCTGTACAGCTTCCAATAATTGAAGTTAATTGGCACATAAACCTCTAAAAAAGAATTTAAATCAATTTCTATACCATTTAATGAAAATATTTTTTCAAATGTTAAGGCTGAGTTTTTATCAAAATCCCATAGTGTATGGTCTAAATCAAAAAAAATATGTTTTTTATTATTAAATGTCATTGGAAGTGTCTAAAATAATATTGAATAATGATTTAAAATCTACCCATCTTGGAATTGGACTAAAAGAATAATTATGAAATACAAAGGTAAATGATCCATTTACTTTTTGAACTTCAGAAATCGCTTTTAGTAGAGTTTCTTTTTTATCAAGGAATGAAACATGTTTAAGCAATGCAAAATCCATTATTTGATACGGATAAATCTTTAAAGGAGTTTGAATTTCATAATCTAAATCATAAAATAAAAAAGGGGTACAAGTACCTGCCCTAAAGCCTATGGTGTCTGCATAACCCATTGTATAATCTGAATTGATTTCTAAATCTATATAGTTTCTGTAAGTCGTTGGTAAGTTCACTTTAGAAAACGAAGAACGTGCCGAGTTTGTGACTGTATTCACAACTCCGTCCATTAAGCGCTTCTCAGACTTTAAAATAGCCATGGAATCAAGAGCCATATAAGAAGCTTTAATTCCAACATTACAATAATCTGCAACCGACTTAATTAAAGATACAAACTGTTTTTTATTAATATTGTTATTCTTATCATAGGTGTTAAAATCGCCAATCAAGAAAAATACATTAAATTTTGTTTTACTTACCTTCTGTCTGTTAATTATCCATTTAAAATTATCATAAGGGTCTTTTTTGAATCCAAATAAAACCGAAAACCGATCGTAAATAAATTTAAATCTAAAAGAAATCAAATCAGAAAAAGTTTCTCCCACGGTTCTTAGTAACCCTTTGTTTTTGAAGTAATAAGCAACAGGGACATCAATCACAGGATTTAAACAAAATTTACGAGATTCAAATTCATAATTAGGAAAACTGCTTTTTAATGCCTCTTTAAATTTATAAGCCCAGATGTCAATCACAGGTTGATGTAAAAATTGATGTTTATAAGCTAAACTTTCTTCCTTGGTAAAACGACCATAGTTATCTTTAACGTGTGGCAAGTACTCTTCATAGCGACTCAATAAATAAAAAGATGCTGAAAAAATATCAAATGGAATCTGACTCTTTTCTCCACAACTAAAAAAGCATTTTGTATCCTCCCAAACTTGGACATTTATCTCCAAATCTGACAATCCTTGCTCAAATAAAAGGCCATTACATTTTACAAAAAACTCACTGCCAAGCGGTTGTTGACCATAAGACATTTTAAGACTATCGTGTGCAATAAACACTTCAATTACATTAGTGAAAGAAACAGGAATCTTAAGAATACGACTGCAGATTTGTTTAAAAACAAATTTGAGTCTTGGAGTTATTTTAGAGGTATAAACTAGTAGCATTATAATACACTTTCATCGGCAAAACTAAAATAGGCCTTTTCTGCGACAATTAAATGATCTAGAACTTTAATATCTAAACTTTCCGCTGCGCGTTTTAATTTTTGGGTAATTTGCTTGTCCGATACACTGGCAACAAGAGAACCAGAAGGATGGTTGTGGGCCAAAACTAAACAAGTTGCCGACTGCTCCAAGGCTTCTTTCAACATAAGACGAACATCAACTATCGTAGCCGTCATACCGCCTTTACTCAGTTGCGTTTTAGCCAATACCTTATTGGAATTATTTAAATAAAGAACCCAAAACTCTTCGTGTTTAAGATGGCCTAAAATAGGGTGCATAATAGCAAACACCGAGGCACTATCGGTTATTTTATCATATAATTTAGGGGCACCTTCCTGGCTTCTGCGACTTAGTTCCATTGCAGCCTCTATCTTGATGGCCTTGGCCTCCCCTATCCCTTTAAAAGTCATAAACTGTGCCAACGAAACCTTGCTTAAGCTTTGTAGGTTGTTTTCAACACTTAGTAAAATTCTTTTGGATAAGCCTACGGCACTTTCTTGACGATTACCAGAGCCAATTAAAATGGCTAATAACTCAGCATTGCTTAAAAGGCGAGCGCCTTTATTTCTTAGTTTTTCGCGAGGCTGGTCGTCTTGAGACCACTTTTTTATGGAGAATGATTTGGGGGACATTATCATAAATTTAGAAGAGTTAATATTAGTACATATGAATCAACTTGGATTAGAAACTAGTTCTTTAATCATATCGAGGTTTAATCCCCCATAACTTCCTGAACTCATTAAAACAACCGTTTTATTGGCATACTCTAAAGACGTTATATAGTGCTTAAAGTCTTCTGGATTTGTATAAATAAATAAATCATCACGATTAAAAGCCAACTCTATTTGCTCCTTGGTAACCGACTCTAATTTCTTAATTTCCACAGCGTCGGGCGAATAAAAAACAACCGCTTGGTCAGCAGCATCAAGAGCGCCTTTATATTGCTTAAGAAATTCGGCATTTAAACTGCTATAGGTGTGTAGTTCTAAACAAGCTACGAGTGTACGTGCTGGGTATTGTGCTTTAACGGCCTTAGTGGTTGCTTTCACTTTACTTGGCGAATGAGCAAAATCCTTGTAAACAACACAATTTGAGTTTGAGGCTAACGTCTCAAGACGTTTACTAGCACCTGCAAAGCTTGAAATTGCTTCAAAAAAATCAGCCTCATCAACGCCCATTTGCTGACAAATCCACTTAGATCCTGCAAGGTTGTTTAAGTTATGAGCTCCAAATACTTCTAGTGGCAATGGACCTTCTTCGGTGTCTAAATAGGTTACGCCTGATTCTATTGAATGTTCTGGAGTCTGGTATGGAAATTTACGAATTTGATTCTCACTTTTCTCTACCATATTTTTAACATTCTCATCCTCTGTATTGTAAGAAATACTCCCCCCCACAGTGATACTATCTATAAAGATCTGAAACTGTTCAAGGTAATTTTCAAACGTTGGAAACACATTAATATGATCCCAAGCAATGCCACTCAGTAGTGCAATATTAGGTCTATACAAATGAAATTTTGGTCTGCGGTCTATCGGAGAGCTTAAATACTCATCCCCTTCCAATATTATAAAGTCTGCCTCGTCCGTCAGTTTAACCATGACATCAAAACCATCCAACTGAGCCCCTACCATATAGTCTACCTCTATATCATGGTAATTCAGAACGTGTAATATCATCGCTGTGATTGTTGTTTTTCCATGACTACCTCCAATAACAACACGTGTTTTATGCTTGGATTGTTCGTATAAAAATTCTGGATATGAATATATTTTTAGTCCAAGATCTTGTGCTTTTAAGAGTTCTGGATTGTCCACCTTAGCATGCATACCTAGAACAACCGCATCAAGTTCTCTAGTGATTTTTTCAGAATACCACCCAAAGCTAGAAGGCAAAAGTCCTGAAGCATTTAATCGTGATTTTGAAGGCTCAAAAACAACGTCGTCACTGCCAGTGACTTTCACTCCTTTATTGTGAAGCGCTAAAGCTAGATTGTGCATCGCTGCACCTCCAATGGCTATAAAATGTACATTCATATTAAAAATTTATGAGAAGTAAAGATACGAAATGACCTTAAATTTACTTACGGCTTTAGCATAAAATTAATTGTAATTATTTTGTGCAAAACTAAAATAAACTTCTTATAAATATGTTTCTTGTGTCATAACAGTTATTCAGAAGTTTGGCTTTTTAACTTAAGTATCTGGGATTGTAGAAGAAAAGCAGCCTCTAATCCCTCCCTATCTTTTGAAGAAAACAAACGAATATAATACTTGATATATCGCTGGCCAGTGTTAAGTTGAGTATTAGTAACCACAGAACCTTTGGCGATTAGATAGTGTAAGGAATTAAGGTGCGATTTTGAATGAGTCGCCTCTGACTGTTTGTTTTCAAAACAACTAAGCTCTTTTAAACTATCTAACCCTTTGCTGTAATATAATTTCGCAGTGGCATCTTTTCCGGAATGATCATTTATGTATGCTTTAGAAAAGTATCCATTTATTGGTGATATTTGCTCTATTTCATCGGCAAAGTCTAATGCCTTACTGTAATTGCCTCCCAAAAAACCCGGAAGCTGGGTGTAGAGTTCCACTAAAGCCCATCGTACCTCAATAAAATTGGAGTCTAGCTTAGCTGCTTTTAAAAATGCCGATTTTACTTTAGGAATTAAACTTAATGCTTTTAGCTTGGACCCCTCTTTTGCTAGTTTGCCCAGGACTCCTCCATATTTATAATTGTAATTAGCGTTAGCTTCATCGATAGTCATAAGTTTTTCGTAATAAACAGCTGCTTTGCTCCATTCACTTTTAAACCCATAAGCATCACCCATTAATTCAAGTAAGTCTAATTCTTGTGGCGTATTATCTAAGTAGACTTCCATTTTCTCAATGGCTTGGTCATATTTTTTAGTCTCAAATAAAGAATCAATTTCTCGCTTAAAATCTTGACTCATTAAAATACTAGGAACCAATACAATGAGTAAAAAACACTTCATGTGTTTAACTTTTTTTAAGGGTTTAACATAGCCCACAAACTATCTTTTAATTGAACTAACCCTGTTTGCGCCACAGAAGAAATAAACACATAGTCTACAGGCAACTCTCCATCTAATAATGTTGTCATCTCTGCTTTTAGCTCTTTATCAAGCATATCACTTTTGGATATAGCGATCAAACGATCTTTATCTAACATTTCTGGGTTGTAGCGTCTTAACTCATCTAATAAAATATCATATTGTTTTTTTATATTATCTGCATCGGCAGGTATCAAAAACAGGAGTATTGAATTTCGTTCGATGTGGCGTAAAAAATAATGACCCAGCCCTTTACCTTCGGCAGCTCCTTCAATAATCCCAGGAATATCCGCCATTACAAATGATTGATAGTCTCTATATTCTACAATCCCTAGGTTTGGTTTTAAGGTTGTAAATTCATAATCAGCAATTTTAGGTTTGGCAGCGGTTACAACCGATAAGAGTGTAGATTTTCCCGCGTTTGGAAAGCCCACTAAGCCTACATCTGCTAGTACTTTAAGCTCTATTGTCACATACTTCTCTGACATTGGTAAACCCGGCTGAGCGTAACGAGGAGTCTGGTTTGTTGAAGATCTAAAATGCCAGTTCCCTAAGCCCCCTTTACCCCCTTCACAAAGAATAACTTCTTCATTATTTTCTGTGATTTCAAAAAGAATTTCGTTGGTATCTGTGTCTCTTATAACAGACCCCAGAGGGACATCAACATAAACATCTACACCATCTGCTCCAGTACTACGACTCTTACTTCCATGTCCACCGTGACCAGCTCTAAAGTGACGTTTAAACTTAAGGTGGTGTAAAGTCCACTGGTGATCACAGCCTCTTACTATTACATGGCCTCCTCGACCACCATCGCCACCGTCAGGTCCCCCTTTGGTGATGAATTTTTCACGATGAAGGTGTACAGATCCCTTTCCTCCGCTCCCGGAACAAGCAAACATTTTTATATAATCTACAAAATTACCTTCAGTCATGTAATGTTATTTATTTTACAGCGTGTTTATAACTGTATTTAATCGGACCGTTATGTCTTCTACAGACCCTACGCCATCCACACCATAATATTTATTCAAATCGGAGTAATATGACTTCAAAACAGCCGTTTCTCCGTAATATATTTTAATTCTATTTCTAACAACCGCTTGATTAGCATCATCTGGCCTTCCGCTTGTTTCTCCTCGCTTAAGCAGTCGTTGCACCAATACCTCATCATCAACTTCAAGAGCAATCATAGCACTCACTTCCGTTTGATGTGACTTGAGTAATACACCTAAGGCATCGGCTTGTAAAGTGTTTCTTGGGAATCCATCAAAAATAAAGCCATTAGAATCTAAATTTTTTGCCACTTCCGCGCTAAGCATATCTATAGTTACTTGATCTGGAACTAACTCGCCTTTGTCCATAAAAGATTTAGCTAATATCCCTAAATCAGTCTCATTTTTGATATTAGAACGAAACACATCTCCGGTAGATATATGTATTAAATTGTAAGTGTCTTTTAAAAAAGTAGCTTGGGTTCCTTTACCGGCTCCTGGGGGGCCAAATAACACTAGATTTTTCATTTTTATTTAACTTTTATTATTTTCATCTAAATATTGATTTTGATTGCAATCAAAATCAAGGGGCAAAGATAATCAATTGTAAAGGTTTTGATTGGATTTGATGGGCGATTTTAGTGTTCGATTTCAATTTTAAGTGTATTTTTGTAGGGTATTATTAAAAATCGTTCAAGAAAATCTTATAATGAAGTATTTTTCATCAAACTTCAAACTTGGTATTTTAGGTGGCGGTCAACTCGGGAAAATGTTACTTTACAATACCCGCAAATTTGACATCCATACCTGTGTGATAGACCCTAGTGCGCAAGCACCAAGCAAACTTGCTTGCAATGAGTTTTTTGAAGGGGATTTAATGGATTATGATACCGTTTATAATTTCGGAAAAAAAGTAGACACCCTAACTTTCGAAATAGAAAACGTCAATATTGAGGCGCTTAAAGCACTTGAAAAAGAAGGAACTAACGTTTATCCATCCTCAAAAACACTTGAAAAAATTCAAAATAAAGCAACACAAAAATTGTTTTATATCGACCATAATTTACCAACAGCTCCTTTTCAACGTTTTGCATACACAGAAGAAATTTATACCGCCATTGAACACAGCAGCATAGAATTTCCATTTGTGTGGAAAAGTGCTCAGTTTGGATATGATGGTAACGGAGTTAAAGTCGTTCGTTCTAATGAAGACCTTAAGAGTTTACCAAATGTAGAATGTATAGCCGAGGAACTCGTGCCATTTAAAAGTGAACTTGCCGTTATTGTGGCTAGAAACATACAAGGAGACATAAAAGCATATCCTGTGGTGGAAATGGAATTTCACCCCGAAGCTAATCAGGTTGAGTATGTGCTTTGCCCTGCTAGAATTTCTGAGGAAATTTCAAAAAAAGCAGAAGATATTGCTCTTAAAACTTCCGCAGCTTTTGACCACGTTGGACTCTTAGCTGTCGAACTGTTTTTGACTCAAAATGATGAAATATTAGTAAATGAAGTCGCTCCAAGACCTCATAACTCAGGCCACCAAACAATTGAAGCAAGTTATACGTCTCAATTTGAGCAGCACATAAGAGCCATCCTAGGGATGCCCTTAGGAAGCACTGAGAATAAGTTAAGTGGTGTGATGGTTAACTTGGTTGGATCAGAAGGCCACCATGGAGATGTCGTTTATGAAAATATAGAAAAAATAATGGAAATGGACGGAGTAACGCCGCATCTTTATGGTAAAAAAGAAACGCGACCGTTCAGAAAAATGGGACACGTCACTATTGTTCATTCCAATATTTACAACGCACGCATGATTGCGGAAGAAGTAAAAAAGTCAATCAAAGTAATAAGTAAATAATATGGCACAAGTAGGAATTATTATGGGAAGCGACAGCGATATGCCTGTCATGAAAGAAGCTATTTCAATCCTTGAAGGCTTTGACATTCAAATAGAAGTTGATATTGTCTCCGCACACCGAACTCCTGAAAAGTTGTTTGAATATGGATCTAAAGCACATGAGCGTGGACTGAAAGTAATCATAGCTGGCGCAGGCGGCGCAGCTCATTTGCCTGGAATGATTGCCTCATTAAGCCCATTGCCCATTATAGGGGTTCCCGTAAAATCAAGCAACTCAATTGATGGATGGGATTCTATACTTTCCATATTACAAATGCCAGGTGGAGTACCTGTGGCGACAGTGGCTTTAAATGGCGCCAAAAATGCTGGAATACTAGCTGCTCAAATTATTGGAGCATCTGACAAGTGCGTAATGGATAAAGTTTTGATATACAAAGAAGGATTGAAGAACAAAGTTATAGAAGCTTCTAAAAAAATAAAATCATAATACACTTCCTACCCTAAATAATTTACATGAGTTTACTAGATAAGCGTTTTGAAACGCCTTACAATACGGCACCATTTTCAAAAATTAAAACTGAAGATTTTTTACCCGCATTTGTTAGAGCGATTAAAAATGCTAAAATTGAAATTGGTCTAATAGTAGACTCAAAAGACACTCCCTCATTTAAAAACACCATTGAAGCCCTGGACTATGCGGGAGAACAACTGGACAGAATATCCAGTATTTTCTTTAATTTAAATGCCGCCGAAACAAACGAAAGCATTCAAGAAATAGCTCAAGAAGTTTCTCCCCTATTGACAGAGTTTTCTAACGATGTCGCTTTGAATGCAACTCTTTTTGAACGTGTTAAATTAGTTTATAATTCCAGAGAAACGCTTTCGTTATCTAAAGAGCAATCAACCCTTTTGGATAAAAAATATAAAGGATTTTCTAGAAATGGAGCCAACCTAAACAAAGAACAGAAAGAGACGCTTAGGGCGATCGACAAAGAACAAAGCAAACTCAAACTTAGTTTTGGGGAAAATATTTTGGCTGAAACCAATCGCTATGAGCTTGTTATAACAAATTTATCCGACCTTGATGGCTTACCAGAAGGCGCTATTGAAGCTGCCAAACAAACTGCCGAGGAAAAAGATAAAAAAGGATGGTTAATAACACTCGACTACCCAAGCTATGTTCCTTTTATGACACATGCTAAAAACAGGGTATTAAGAAAAGAGCTTGCATTAGCGTTTGGCAAAAAAGGCTTTCAAAATGATGGACTAGACAATCAAGAAATTGTATTAAAAATAGCAAAGCTACGCTTCAAAAGAGCCCAGCTATTAGGCTATGAAACCCATGCACATTTTGTATTAGAAGAACGCATGGCCAAAACCCCTACAAATGTTCGTAATTTCTTAGAAGATCTTTTAGAAAAAGCACTCCCTGCAGCTAAGAAAGAGTTTAAAGAACTAGAGGCGTTTGCACAAGAAAAGGATGGCATAGGTAGCTTGGAAAAATGGGACAGTGCCTATTACTCAGAAAAACTAAAACAAGAACGTTTCAACTTTGATGACGAACAGCTAAAACCTTATTTTAAATTAGAAAACGTTATTGAAGGGGCTTTTAAAGTAGCTCACAAATTATTTGGCTTGAGTTTTATGAAAACACAAGACATTGACACCTATCACAAGGAAGTAATGACTTATAAGGTCGTAGATTTGAAGCAAAATATTGTATCTGTTTTTTATGCTGATTTCTTTCCTAGACAAGGCAAGCGTAACGGCGCTTGGATGACCTCTTTCAAACCCCAATATATCAAAAACGGAATACAGGAAAGACCACACGTATCCATAGTGTGTAATTTTACAAAACCAACATCTACAAAACCCTCACTGCTAAGCTTTAACGAAGTAACTACATTATTTCATGAATTTGGACATGCGCTTCACGGCATGTTAGCGAATACAACATACCCTAGTTTATCTGGCACTAATGTGTGCTGGGATTTTGTCGAACTGCCAAGTCAAATCATGGAAAATTGGTGTTATGAAAAGGAGGCCCTTGCACTTTTCGCAACGCATTATGAAACTGGAGACAATATTCCGATGGAGCTTATCGATAAGATTAAAGCTGCCTCCACATTTCAACAAGGCATGCAAACCCTTCGACAGCTAAGTTTTGGACTGTTAGACATGTCTTGGCATGGAACTGACCCAAGCACAATAACTAATGTCAAACAATATGAAAAAGCAGCTTTCAAGCAAACACAGCTTTTTCCAGATGTTGAACAAAACTGTATGTCAACAGCCTTCTCCCATATTTTCCAAGGCGGTTACTCATCGGGGTATTACAGTTATAAATGGGCCGAAGTTTTAGACGCCGATGCCTTTGAATACTTTAAAGAAAATAATCTTTTTGACCCAAAAATTGCGAATGACTTTAAAGAGTATATATTAAGCAAAGGAGGCACAGAAGACCCCTTAGAGTTATATATTAAATTTCGCGGACAAAAACCAAAAGCAGGCGCCTTACTGAGACGCTCTGGCCTGATCAATTAATTTAAGATAAGTGTTAAAATCAACGCTATTACGGGAACAGACTCTACCAAAAAAGAAGTGTAATAACGACTTCTAAGGTTCGTACTCTTAATTAATAAAATGGCTAAAATAGTTATAGTAAAAACCAACACTAGGGTAGATTCCATGTTTGTTTGTTGTTTGAAAAACTCTAAGATAAGACTGTCTGAAAGCAATGCACAGCCAATTAATTTAGTGTTTGTGATTCCTATTTTTTGTGGGATGGTAGATAGGTAAGCTTCATCCAATTCTAAGTCACGAATTTCAAAGGGTAACATCAAAACAATAAGCACAAAGATACGCTGTATTGCAATCAATAAATGATCTAAAAGCAATACACTCTGAGACTCTAGAATCGGTAAAACAACGGAGGCTCCTGTCCAAACAATTGCAATGACATAAATCTTAACCCCACCAAGAGACCTTAAGTTTTTAGGGGGTTTAATCCCTAAAGGAATAGCATACAAAAAAGTTATTAACCCCAAAAAAAACAAAAGCATCTGACTTAGGGTTTGCAACATTAAAAACGTATACAAAAAGCTAATGGCACTTAGTAAAGACACTAACTGAATGTATTTTAACTTTGTGGTAAGAGAGTGGTAATAAAACTTAGCTATGCCAAAATATTTAACAAAGTTATATCCTAATACAGAAGCGCAAAATACAGATACGTAAAAAACTGGAGACAGCTTCAAGTTTAACTCAAACACCGTCAGAAAACAAAATGAAAGTACAGCAAAAGCCACATGGATACTGCTATTGATATAAAAATCCAGAACGCGTTTCAAAAAAGTCACACTGCAAAAATAGTGAAACTGTTAATAACCCCAATATTTGTTTAATAACTTTAAATTACTATGAATTAAATCATTATTAAATTCCTTAATTTTGTTTAATAAACTTGATCATCCTACAATGAAAACAGATGTATTTGCCCTAAGACATATTGGACCTAGAGAAGAACAACGCAAACAAATGCTAGAAGCCGTTGGTGTCAATTCGATCGATGAATTAATTGATCAAACGGTCCCTAAGAATATCAGATTGCAATCTCCTTTAAAACTTGAAGCCCCTTTAAGTGAACAAGAATACCTTGAACATATTTACGGTTTAGCCTCTAAAAATAAAGTCTTCAAGTCATTTATTGGAATGGGATACCATCCCTCTAATCTTCCTGCTGTTATTCAACGCAATATTTTAGAAAATCCAGGGTGGTACACTGCATACACGCCATACCAAGCGGAGATTGCACAAGGCCGACTAGAGGCATTGCTCAATTACCAAACAATGATTACAGACCTAACAGGAATGGAACTTGCAAATGCCTCCCTTTTAGATGAAAGTACTGCTGCTGCTGAAGCCATGGCTTTGCTATATGCCGTACGGCCCAAGTTACAAACAAAATCAGGAATCGTAAAATTCTTTGTTTCTGATGAAGTCTTGCCTCAAACCATATCGGTTTTAAAAACACGAGCAATCCCTATTGGAATTGAATTAGTCATTGGATCTACTAAAGAATTTGACTTTTCTTCTGACTTTTTTGGCACACTGGTACAGTATCCTGGCAAGTCAGGGTTTATTATGGACCTTGAAAAATTTATTTCAAAGGCGAATCAAAATGACATAAAGGTCGCAGTAGCAGCCGATATCCTTAGCTTAGTAACGCTAGAAGCCCCAGGCAAATTTGGTGCTGATGTTGTTGTGGGAACAACTCAACGCTTTGGAATTCCAATGGGTTATGGCGGACCTCACGCAGCCTACTTTGCAACCAAAGTAAGCTATAAAAGATATATTCCTGGAAGGATTATTGGAGTCACAAAAGACATGGACGGAAATCGTGCCTTGCGAATGGCGCTTCAAACTCGTGAACAACACATTAAAAGAGACCGTGCTACATCTAATATTTGTACTGCGCAAGTATTACTCGCTGTAATGGCTGGAATGTACGCTGTTTACCATGGTCCTGAAGGTCTTAAATATATTGCCAACAAAGTGCACAGCACAACTGTTTTACTAGCAGACTCCTTAGAGCTCTTAGGATTTGAACTGGTACATGAAAGCTTTTTCGACACTCTTCAAGTATCTGTTTCAGACACCGAAAAACTAAAAACTATAGCAGAACAGAAAGAGGTTAACTTTCATTACCAAAGTGCAACTATCGTTTCCATTTCAATAAATGAAACAACTTCACTTTCTGACCTCAACCTTATAACTTCTATTTTTTCTGAAGCGTTTAATAAAACAACAATTGAAGTTAATTCACTAAGTCAAGATAACAGAATTCCAAAGTCTATGAAACGGGGTTCTAAATTTTTGACTAATCTGATTTTCAACTCTCATCACTCCGAAACAGAACTGATGCGCTATATAAAGCGATTAGAACGCAAAGACCTAGCCTTAAACTTTTCTATGATTTCATTGGGGTCTTGCACTATGAAGCTAAATGCGGCTGCAGAAATGCTACCACTTAGTTGGCCAAACTGGGGAAACATACATCCGTTCGCCCCAATAAATCAAGTAGAAGGCTATCGAACTGTACTAACAAAACTAGAGGCTCAGCTGACAGAAATTACTGGTTTTGCAGGAACCTCTTTACAACCAAACTCTGGGGCTCAAGGGGAATTTGCCGGACTTATGGTCATCAGGGCTTATCATGAGTCTAGAGGAGATCAACACAGAAAAATTTGTATAATACCCTCATCCGCACACGGAACCAATCCTGCGAGTGCGGTCATGGCGGGGATGAAAGTAGTCGTAACAAAATCATCTGAAAATGGAAATATAGATGTTGATGATTTAAGAGAAAAGGCCCACTTGCACAAAGATAATTTAGCGGCATTAATGGTGACCTACCCGTCTACCCATGGTGTTTATGAATCTGCTATAAAAGAAATTACTCAAATTATTCATGATAACGGTGGACAGGTTTACATGGACGGAGCAAACATGAATGCACAAGTGGGGTTAACAAACCCTGGAAATATTGGTGCAGATGTATGTCACTTGAATCTCCACAAAACATTTGCAATTCCTCATGGTGGTGGTGGACCTGGAGTTGGTCCTATATGTGTTGCTAAACAACTAACGCCTTTTTTACCAGGCAATCCACTTATTGAAACTGGTGGAGCAAATGCAATTCATTCCATTTCCGGTGCTCCGTTTGGTTCGGCTCTAGCTTGTTTAATTTCTTATGGCTATATTAAAATGTTAGGCGACAGAGGATTGACAGAATCTACAGAAATTGCCATCCTAAATGCGAACTACATTAAAGAACGTCTTGAAGGGCATTATGACACTTTGTATTCTGGAGAACAAGGTCGAGCAGCACATGAAATGATTATTGATTGTCGTGACTTTAAATCTAATGGAATTGAAGTCGTTGATATTGCCAAACGACTCATGGACTTTGGATTTCACGCACCAACCGTTTCATTCCCGGTGGCTGGCACAATGATGATTGAGCCCACAGAAAGTGAAGGGAAGGCTGAGATGGACCGCTTTTGTGATGCGATGATTGCAATTCGAAAAGAAATAGATGCTGCTTCTAAGGAAGTCCCTAACAATCCATTAAAAAATGCACCACATACACAAGAAATGCTCACTAATGACAACTGGGATTTCCCATACAGCAGAGCGACAGCAGCATTTCCTTTAGACTATGTGAAAAATGATAAGTTTTGGCCGTCAGTTCGCCGAGTAGATGATGCCTATGGAGATCGAAACTTAATATGCACATGTGCTCCAATTGAAGCCTATGCAGACGCTTAAAAACAATAAACTATGAATATTAAAATTACAGGAACGGGTAGTTACATTCCAAAAATAGTTCAGAAAAACGAAGCTTTTCAACAGCACTCTTTTTTAAACATTGATGGATCTGACATCCCTACCCCAAATAAGATAATCGTAGATAAATTTAAAGCGATCACCGGTATTTCAGAACGTCGCTATGCGGAGAAACACTTAACAGCATCTGACCTTGGTGCACTTGCAGCAGAAAAAGCCATTAAAGACGCTGGCATAGACCCAGAAACGCTAGACTACATCATCCTTGCTCACAACTTTGGAGATGTAAAATCAGGATCTATTCAAAGTGATATATTACCTTGTTTAGCAGCCAGAGTGAAAAACATTTTAAAAATAAAAAACCCTAAGTGTGTTGCGTATGACATACTATTTGGATGTCCTGGATGGGTTGAAGGAGTGATCCAAGCACAAGCCTACTTGAAAGCTGGAATGGCCAAAAAATGTTTAGTGATAGGTGCTGAGACTTTATCTAGAGTTATTGATCCACACGATAGAGATTCAATGATTTATTCCGATGGTGCAGGAGCAACTGTTATCGAACTTTTAGACAATGAAGATGGAGGGATTTTATCTCATGAATCTGCCTCATATACACATGATGAAGTTTATCATTTATTCTTTGGATGCTCCAATAACAAATCTTTGGAAGACGATACACGATTCATAAAAATGTATGGCCGTAAAATTTATGAATTTGCGTTATCCAATGTTCCAAGCGCTATGAAAACATGCCTGGACAATAGTGGCTATGATATAAAAGATGTAAAAAAAATATTAATACACCAAGCCAATGAAAAAATGGATGAAGCTATTGTAAATCGCTTTTACAGACTTTATAAAACGTCTGTTCCAGAAGGGGTAATGCCTATGAGTATTCATAAACTAGGAAACAGTTCTGTAGCTACTGTGCCTACTCTTTTAGACCTCATAAAAAACAATCGGATGGAGGGTCATGAAATTAATGAAGGAGATATTATTATATTTGCTAGTGTAGGCGCAGGAATGCACATCAATGCTATCACTTACAAATATTAATATGTACGCTACTAATTTTCCTAAGAAACGCTACTATCACACTTTAAAGTTTCTTAAAACCCATATAAATAACGACGAATCAATTTTAGATTTAGGAGTTGAAAATCCTTTTTCTGGAATTCTAAAAAAAGAAGGGTTTAAGGTCACAAATACTTCAGGAGAAGACTTAGATGTAACCACGACATTTTTAGAGTCGAACAGTTCTGATGTGACTACAGCTTTTGAAATATTCGAACACTTAGTGTCTCCTTTTACAGTCCTAAAAAGTATTAAGTCAAAAAAACTAGTCGCTAGTATTCCATTACGGTTATGGTTTGCAACAGCCTATCGCAGCAAAACAGATCCAAGAGATTGTCATTTTCATGAATTTGAAGACTGGCAATTTGATTGGTTATTAGAAAAAGCAGGCTGGAAAATCATTGCGACTGAAAAATGGACAAACCCAACCAAAAAAATTGGACTTAGACCTATCCTTCGCTGGTTCATACCAAGGTATTATATTGTTTATGCTGAAAGAATTTGAAGTTTTATATCGTCATACCAGCACACAATGAAGAAAGCTATATTTGCCAAACCCTTCAGTCGCTCATAGACCAATCTTTACAGCCTACAAAAGTGGTCGTTGTTGATGACAATTCGACAGACACCACAGCAGCTATTGTAAAAAGTATATCACAAAAACACCCTTGGATCTCATTAGTTACTAATTACTCAACTGAAGAGCACTTGCCAGGCGGGAAAATTATAAATGCCTTTTATAAAGGCTATGACACTCTAGATTCTGATTTTGATGTGATTTGCAAATACGATGCAGACTTGATTTTTCCAAAAAATTATCTTGAAAGCCTTGCAGAACATTACCACAAAAACTCAGAGCTTGGCATGGTGGCAGGTCATTGTTATATTGAGAAAAATGGCAGATGGTGCCTCGAAAATCTAACTTCAAAAAAACACATTCGAGGCCCCTTAAAAGCCTACAGAAAAGCGTGTTTCCTAGACATCGGAGGCCTGAAAAAATCTATGGGATGGGATACAATAGACGAACTACTGGCACTTTACAACAATTGGCAGTTTGAAACGGATGAATCACTTAAAGTAAAGCATCTTAAACCAACTGGGGCTAACTACAATCACAACGCTAAACACCTACAAGGGACTGCACTTTACAAAATGCGCTATGGGTTTATCTTAGCTTTATTTTCAGCTTTAAAGCTGGCTTATAAAAAACACCGCATTCGCCTTTTCTGGGACTATATTAGGGGCTACCTCAAAGCACTAAAAAACAAAGAACCCTTTATTATTACTTCTGATCAAGGCGCTTTTGTTAGAGCACACCGATGGAAAAACATTAGGCGTAAATTTAAGATTCTACCTTAACCATCCAGTTCAATTCATCAACAATTTTACCAATTCTAACGCCGTTAATTGTATCCAAAACTAACTGTCCAACAGGGCTGTTATCAGAGACATGGATAACAGCCTCTTTATATCCAATCTCTTGGATCATCGCAATCCCAACAGCCGTACCCGTGCCAAACGCTTCTTCTAACTGACCGTTTTTTGACGCTTCTACAACTTCATCTATAGTAATGGGTCGCTCCACAACTTCATAGCCTTTATGGCGCAGAAAATCAATCACACTCATACGTGTTATACCTGCTAAAATAGACCCGTCTAATGAAGGGGTTATAAATTGACCATTAATTTTAAAAAAGATATTCATCGTACCTACTTCCTGAATGTACTTAAACTCTTTAGCATCTAACCAAAGGACCTGATCAAATCCTTTAGATTTAGCAATTTCTGTTGGAAGAACAGCTGCTGCATAGTTTCCTGCAGCTTTGGCCTCTCCTGTCCCTCCGTGTGCTGCTCTAATAAAAGAGGTCTCAGCATACAATCGAACCCGATCAGTGTATATTGGTTTTGAAGGAGATGCCATTACAATAAACTTATATGAATTGGCAGCTCGCATCCCAATAAAGGCTTCATCAGCAAACATAAAAGGACGTAAATACAACGCACTCCCTTCCTGTGGTGGAATCCATTGCTGGTCCAAACTTACTAATTGTTTCAACGCGTCAACAAATAAAGTTTCAGAAAACTCTGGCATCCCCAGTCGTCTGGCGCTAAAATTAAGACGTTCCGCGTTTTTTTCAGGACGAAAAAGTAAAGGGGCTCCATTGGTGTCAATTGTTGCTTTCATCCCTTCAAACAAAGCTTGACCATAATGCAGTGCCATACAAGCAGGATGCATTGGAATCAATTCCATAGGGGTGATTCTGGGGTTAGACCATTGACCATCTTCATAATCACATACAAACATATGATCTGTAAACGTACGCCCTAAGGCAATGTTATCAAAATCAAGAGTCTCTACTTTTGATTTCTTGATTTTTGTAATTGAAATTGAATTTGACATAGACTTAGAGGCTTTAATTTTAAGTAAACTAAAATTATTAATAGTTCTTTAATTGTTGTTTTGTGAAATCGCTCAATACTAGGCGACCACTTATAGCGGCACGCTTTTTTAATAACTCATCCCAGTCGCTAGTACCTTCCCAAAGAGTCTCTTTTAGCTTTGTGAGTGATTCTGGATTATAGCTACATAATTGTTGAGCTAAGAGCTTCACTTCTCTATCTAAGTCTTCGATAGAAGAATACACATTGGCAAACAATCCTTTTTGTTGTGCCCATTCAGCAGAGAAAAAATTTGTAGCTTTTAAACTTAGCTCAGACATAGCGCTTAAACCCATTTTTCGAGCCACTGCGGGCTCAATCACAAAGGGACCGATTCCAATAGTAAGTTCGCTTAGTTTAATTTCTGAATAATGAGTCCCCATACAGTAATCTGTGGCAGCGGCTAAACCAACACCGCCTCCCACTGCTTTTCCTTGAACACGACCAATCGTAATTTTAGGACAGCGACGTAGAGCATTAATGACATTAGCAAACCCCTCGAAAAAGGCAGCTCCTTGTTCAATATTTGAAATTGCCATTAGCTCCTCAAAGCTGGCACCAGCACAAAAAGCACGATCACCTCCACTTTGTAAAACTACCACAGAAATGGAAGGATCTGAGCCGGCTTTAGTTATTAAATCAGAAAGAGATGCAAGCATAGTAGCAGGCAATCCATTATGAGGGGGGTTATAAAATTCAATATAACCGACCTTATCTTTTACATCTAAGCGTACGTATGAATTTGACATATTGCAATGGTTTTATAGAGCTAATATACTAGATTTTTAGCGTCTTGGGTGTCTATATTTAAAACTTCATGAAGGGATACCTGTCTACTAAAGCGTTCACATCTTTAGTAAGATTGGATAAAAATGATATATGTACTTTTGATGATGGATTGAAAGGTTTATGAGCGAACCCCTTTTGCAGACGATTCACTTTTTTCATTGTAAGCTCTGTGGCTGAGAGGATCCAGGAAGACTGGAATTTTTCCCATATATAATCAATAGCAAGTTGATTTGGGTGTACCATATCTTGTTTGTAAAAACGGTAGTCTCTAAGCTCATCCATTACCAATTCAAAAGAAGGGAAGTAATGAGTGTTTGGAGCCCTGTTAACTACGGGGTGAAGCGCCGTTATAAGTGATGATTTACTCTGATTGTTTTCAATAAATCCGTCTTTAAGATGTCGAACCGGTGAGATTGAAAAAACAATCGTTGCATCTGGATTAAATGATTTGATAATTGAAATAATAGACTCAAAGGCTTGGGTAAGTTGATCCGTACTTAAAAGTGATTTATTAAACTCCTTTTGAGGTTGCTTATGACAGTTAGCAACAATACGCTGAGATTGGATGTGAGTGTATATCCAAGCGGTTCCAAATGTTAGCACGATATGAGAAGCCCGCTGGAGTTGCTCTTTCGTGGAGTGCAATGCAGAATTCAATTGTTCTAATATTTCTGCTTTAGATATACTATTTAATTGCGAATGTGCAGAATAGCTTTGCCAACAACCATTGCTAAAAAAAATGTCATCCTCTGAAAAACCAATAGAATTTTGGGCTCGTTGGAGCAAGTCTAAAATGGCCAAAGGATGAAACAAAAGCCCTAAGGGATTAACATGGTTTTGGAATTTATAATAAGATAATTTATCAGCAATATTTTGCGCAAAACAGGACCCTAATAAAAACAACTTTGAATCATAGTCAATAGTGGGTGTTTGTTTTACTAACGATATTTGGGTTTGAAGCTTCACAACAAGTTTAAATTATTCAATATAAGATTTTGCATTATCCAGAGCCTCTTGAAGCCCCGCAGGATTTTTACCTCCAGCTGTTGCGTAAAATGGCTGACCTCCACCTCCACCTTGAATGTATCGTCCTAATTCTCGAACTATAGTGCCTGCATTCAGCCCTTTAGAGGCTACCAATTCTTTAGAAACATAACAAGACAATAGTGCTTTTCCATTTTGCTCGCTACCAAACAACAATACTGAATTTTCAAACTGTTGACCTAATTCAAAAGACAAATCTTTAATACCTGAGGCATCTAAATCTACTATTTTTGCTAAAAAATGTACTCCATTAACTAGTTCTACATCTTGTTTTAGATCACCTTTCATCGACACTGCTTTATCTTTCAGAAGAGATTCAATTTGTTTTTTAAGTTTTAGGTTTTCAGATTTCATATCAGTGATAGACTTCACTGGATCGGCTGAATTATTAAGTGCTGATTTAACCAGTTCAAAACTGGCATTGTTTTGAGCATAATAGGCTTTGGCAGCATCATTTGTTATGGCCTCAATACGACGTATCCCTGCAGCAACAGCCCCTTCAGATTTAATTTTAAAATGCCATATATCTGCAGTGTTTTTAACATGTGTCCCTCCACATAATTCAATTGAATTACCAAAACGAATTGTTCGTACTACATCTCCGTATTTTTCGCCAAAGAGAGCAATTGCACCGTTTGAAACAGCTTGTTCCATAGGGACTGATCGCTTTTCTTCTAAATTTAATTTTCCTTCAATTCGGGCGTTTACAAAACGCTCTACTTCTTTTAGTTCCTCACTAGTGATCTTAGAAAAGTGTGAGAAATCAAATCGCAAGTATTTAGAATGAACCGCCGACCCTTTTTGCTCTACATGAGATCCCAAAACCTCCCGTAATGCCTGATGAAGTAAATGGGTTGCTGTATGGTTACATTCTGTTCGGAATCGTTGATTATACTCTACAACCGCTGTGAATGTGTCTGTCAAGTTGCTAGGCAAATGTTCTAGTACATGTATCGCTATATTATTTTCTTTCTTCGTGTCTAAAACATACAACACGTCTCCATTGGCAGACTCCAAATAGCCTTTATCTCCAACCTGTCCTCCGCTTTCAGAATAAAAGGGGGTGAGGTTAAATACGAGTTGGTATTGCACACCCTCTTTTACAGAAGTTACTTTTCTGTACTTAGTAATTTTTACAGAGGTTTTTAAGACGTCATAGCCCACAAACTCTTGTTCAGCATCGTCAAATAGCACTGTCCAATCTTCTGTAGTAACCTCACTGGCAGCTCTAGAACGTTTTTTCTGTTTTTGAAGTTCTAATTCAAAACCAACGGAATCTAACGTCATGTCTTTTTCGCTAAGAATTAAAGCTGTTAAATCTACTGGAAAGCCGTAAGTATCATACAATTCAAACGCTTTATCCCCAGAAACATGAGAGCCTTTGGTAGTGTTTATAATACGATCTAACAAAACTAATCCTTGATCAAGAGTTCTTAAAAAAGAAGCCTCTTCTTCTTTGATAACGTTCTGAATTAATTGTTTTTGGGCTAATATTTCTGGAAAGACAGTCCCCATTTGCTTTGTTAAAACAGTCACTAATCGGTACATGAACGGCTCTTTTAGATTCAAAAATGTAAATCCGTAACGAACCGCACGCCTTAATATTCGCCGGATCACATACCCAGCCCCAGTGTTACTTGGCAACTGCCCATCGGCAATTGAAAATGTAACGGCCCTTACGTGATCAGAAATAACACGAATAGCTATATCTTGTTCCAACTGTTTGCCATAGTCACAGCCCGATATTGCTTCAATCTCTCTAATTATGGGAACAAACACATCTGTATCATAGTTTGAAGTTACATTTTGAAGCACCATACACAGACGTTCAAACCCCATACCCGTATCTATATGTTTTTGAGGTAGGTCTTCTAAACTCCCATTGGATTTACGGTTAAACTCCATAAAAACAAGGTTCCATATTTCCACCACCTGAGGGTGGTCTTTATTAATTAATTCCTGTCCAGAAACTTTAGATTTTTCCTCTTTAGATCGAATGTCTACATGTATTTCACTACACGGGCCACACGGGCCTTGTTCACCCATTTCCCAAAAATTATCTGCTTTATTTCCCTTCAGAATACGGTCTTCAGAAATCAATTGTTTCCATATATCATAGGCCTCGGAATCCATTGTAGTACCGTCCTGCTTACACCCTTCAAATACAGTCACATAAAGAATATCTTTATCAATTTTATAAACTTCGGTTAATAATTCCCAAGCCCACTCTATTGCTTCTTTTTTAAAATAATCGCCAAAACTCCAATTACCTAACATTTCAAAAAGAGTATGATGGTAGGTGTCATAACCTACCTCTTCTAAGTCATTATGCTTACCTGAAACTCTCAAACATTTTTGGGTATCTGTAATTCGAGTACTTGAAGGCGCTCCATGTCCAAGAAAAAATTCTTTGAATGGCGCCATCCCAGAATTAACAAACATTAAAGAAGGGTCGTCTTTTAAAACCATCGGAGAGGACGGTAAAACTTGGTGTTTTTTAGTTTCAAAAAAGTCTAAAAATTGAGATCTAATATCTTGAGATTTCATGCGAAAATGTTAAGCTTAGTATAATAAATCGTTCTTTAATTAGAAACAATTTATATATTTGTTAAATAGCCAGGTTTCATACCTAATAGGCTGATCAATATTTAACAAAAATAGAACTTTTTAGGCAATGTCTAATGTAAAATATTATTACGATCCCGAAACGCTGACGTATCGCCCTATAACTAGGGATACTAAGAGGCTCGCAAAAAACACTTTTGTATTTTTATTTGCTGCAGCAATGTTTGGCTTTATAACTATTTTAATTGCTGAAAATTACTTTGAATCTCCGAGAGAAAAAGCATTAAATAGAGAGTTACAAAACCTCGACCTTCAATATAATCTACTCAACAAAAAAATGCAGGATGCAGAAGAAGTCCTTACTAATGTTGAGAATCGTGATAATGGAATATACCGGCTTTATTTTGAGGTGAATCCAATCCCAGAAGAACAACGTAAGCAAGGATTTGGAGGAGTCAACCGTTATAAAAAGTACGAAGGCTTTAGCAACTCTGACTTGATTATAAGTGCCAATAAACGAATTGACATTTTACAAAAACGAATCATTGTACAGTCAAAGTCTCTCGATGAAATTACAGCGCTAGCAAAAGACAAAGAAAAATTTTTAGCTAGAATTCCGGCAATACAACCCATAAAAAACGAAGACTTAACGAGAATGGCCTCTGGATATGGATACCGAAGTGATCCCTTTACAAAAGTTCGCAAGTTTCATTATGGAATGGATTTTACAGCGCCAAGAGGCACCCCAATATACGCTACTGGCGACGGCACTGTTAAGCGGGCCGATGGAAGAGCCTCAGGCTATGGACGTCACATAAGAATTGACCATGGCTATGGCTATATAAGCTTGTATGCTCATTTATATAAATACAATGTCAAAAGAGGCCAAAGAGTGAAACGCGGCGACTTGATTGGCTATGTTGGTAGTACTGGAAGATCCCAAGCACCACACCTACACTATGAAGTCTCAATCAACAAAAAAAGAATAAACCCCGTTAATTTTTACTACGGCAACTTAAGTGCCGAAGAATTTAATAGACTTTTGAGTATTGCATCCCTTGAAAACCAATCCTTAGACTAATGCATCTAGAACTTCCTACAAAACGATATTACAGCATTGGTGAGATTGCAAAAGCTTTCGATGTCAACGCCTCTTTGATTCGTTTTTGGGATAAGGAGTTTGAAGCACTAAAACCTAAAAAAAATGCCAAAGGAAATCGTCGTTTTACTCCTGAAGATGTTCAGAGTCTAAAGCTCATCTATAACTTAGTTAAAGAACGTGGCTACACACTTGAAGGCGCCAAGACTTACCTAAAGGAACAGGACCACAAATCGCTAGATAATTTTGATGTTATTACAAAACTAGAGAATGTAAAAAACGAATTAATTAAAATCAAAAAACACCTCTAGTTCAGGGATTCACCACTTTTGTGAAACCTTCATTAGATTTCTATTTTTTACGCATATAAATTGTAATTGGAACTCCATTAAAGTCATAAAGCGCTCTTAACTTGTTTTCTAGAAAACGCTTATAAGGTTCCTTTACATACTGTGGCAAATTACAGAAAAATGCAAATTGAGGCTGCGGAGTTGGCAGCTGCATAATATATTTTATTTTTACAAACTTACCTTTAAGCGCAGGTGGAGGGTAGTTTTCAATAATAGGCAATAAATCGTCGTTCAACACACTTGTTTTGATGCGTTTGGCACGGTTATTATAAACCTCAACAGCTGTTTCCATGGCTTTAAAAATACGTTGCTTAGATAGTGCTGAGATAAAGACAATGGGCACATCGGTGAATGGCTCAATTTGCTTACGTATGTGCGTTTCAAATGCTTTGGTTGTTTTCGTGTCCTTTTCAATTAAATCCCACTTGTTTACCAGAATAACAACTCCTTTATGGTTTCGCTGAGCGAGCCAAAAAATATTTTGAACTTGTCCGTCAAATCCTCGTTGAGCATCACAAACGACCAAACATACATCGGCATGTTCAATAGCTCGCACAGAACGCATTACCGAATAAAATTCTAAATCTTCTTTTACCTTGGCTTTACGACGAATACCTGCCGTGTCGACAAGGTTAAATTCAAAACCAAAACGGTTATATTTTGTATCTATTGAGTCACGTGTAGTTCCTGCAATATCAGTAACTATATAGCGATCTTCTCCAATTAATGCATTGATAAAGGATGATTTACCAGCATTTGGACGTCCAACTACTGCAAATCTTGGTAGCGTTATTTCCTCAACTTCTTCTACGTCTGGAAGTGCTTTCACTAAAGCATCCAACAAATCTCCTGTACCACTACCATTGATACTTGCAATGGTATAATATTCTCCTAATCCCAAAGCATAAAACTCAACAGCATCTTGCTCACGCATCGCATTGTCAACTTTATTAATAACTAAGAAAACAGGCTTATCAACTTTTCTTAAAAGCTTAGAAACATCTTCATCCATTCCGGTTACCCCCGATTCCACATCGACCATAAAAATAATAGCATCTGCTTCTTCAATCGCTAACTCGACTTGTTTGTCGATTTCAGTCTCAAAAATGTCATCGCTACCAAGGACATAGCCACCAGTATCTATCAATGAAAATTCTTTGCCATTCCAATCACTTTTACCATAGTGACGATCACGGGTCACTCCACTCACAGCATCTACAATGGCTTCTCGCCTTTGAATCAACCGGTTAAAAAACGTGGATTTACCTACGTTTGGACGTCCTACTATCGCTACAATATTGCTCATATGCTTTTAAAAATTGCTGCAAAAATAGGAAATATCCCTTTGCTAAGCTCTTTTTTATGGAAGTTTAAAAAATATATAAACCTCAACCCAATTAACAACACAGCTGCTAGAAGAAAATTAGCTGTTTTTAAGAGTTGTTGTATCCAAAACGTTTAAGTTGATTTTGGTTAGAACGCCAATTTTTATTGACTTTCACATATAATTCTAAGTGTACTTGTTTACCGAAAAATTTCTCTAAGTCTTTTCGAGCTTCAACGCCTACACGTTTCAATGCGCTTCCTTTATGACCAATCACAATCCCCTTTTGAGTTTCACGCTCCACCATAATTACAGAACGCATGCGAATGATATCTTCTTCTTCAAAAAACTCTTCGGTCACTACCTCAACAGCATAAGGAATTTCTTTTTTGTAATGAATTAATATTTTTTCGCGAATACATTCATTTACAAAAAACCGCTCAGGCTTATCTGTTAGCTGATCTTTCGGATAATAAGCTGGAGATTCAGGAAGTAACTCAATAATGCGGTCTAAAACATTTTTCACATTAAAACCCTCAAGTGCAGATATAGGGAAAAACTCTGCATTGGGTACATTTTGCTGCCAAAGTGCTGCTTGGGCTTCTAACTGCTCTTGATTTGAAGTATCAATTTTATTTAATAACATTAAAACCGGTGCTTTAGATGATTTAATTTTCTCAAAGAAGGCTTCATCCTTTAATTCTTTTTCACCAATCTCAACCATATAAATTAAAATATCTGCATCATCAAAAGCGGACTTCACAAAATCCATCATTGAGCTTTGCAACTCATAGGCAGGCTTAATAATTCCAGGCGTATCTGATAAAATCACTTGAAAATCATCTCCGTTCACGATCCCTAAAATACGGTGGCGTGTGGTTTGCGCTTTAGAAGTAATAATAGAAAGCTTTTCCCCTATAAAGGCATTCATCAACGTAGACTTTCCTACGTTTGGATTTCCAATGATGTTAACAAAACCTGCTTTATGCATTAATTTTAAATTTGTACAAAGTTACAACCTTACTTTTAGACTAGCTAAAATTTAAATACTTAAGAGCTCTTAGAGTCTCGCATAAAACTTTCTACTTTATCAACCATTGACATACTACCACACACAAACGGAACACGTTGGTGCAGTTCAGTAGGAAAGATATCCATAATCCTGGAAGTGCCATCGCTTGCTTTGCCTGCCGCTTGTTCCGCTATAAATGCCATAGGGTTACATTCATATAACAGTCTTAACTTTCCTTGTGGGTTTTTGGTGCTTGGAGGATACAGATAAATACCCCCTTTTATCATGTTTCGATGAAAATCAGAGACAAGTGAACCAATGTAACGAGACGTATATGGCCTATTATCTTCTTCCATTTGACAGTATTTGATATAGTTTTTTATACCCTGAGGGAAATGAATGTAATTTCCTTCATTGACCGAATAAATACTGCCCTGTTCAGGAAATCTCATTTGAGGGTGGGATAAATAGAACGTTCCTATAGCGGGGTTCAAAGTAAAACCATTCACTCCATCTCCAGTGGTATACACAAGCATGGTTGAAGTCCCGTATATGATATATCCTGCAGCTACCTGTTCGCTTCCTTTTTGCAGAAAATCTTCAATTTGCACAGGAGTTCCAACGGGTGTTACGCGTCTGTAGATTGAGAAAATGGTACCCACTGATACATTTACGTCAATATTGGAAGAGCCATCCAAAGGGTCCATCAGAACTACGTATTTATTTTGATTATTCTTATCGGAGCTATTAATGGAAATAAAATCATCCTCTTCTTCACTTGCAATCCCACAAACAATATTCCGATTGACAAGTGTTTGAATAAACTTGTCATTGGCATAAATATCTAGTTTTTGCTGATCTTCTCCTTGGATATTAGTATCTCCAGCAGCACCTAAAACATCTACTAATCCGGCTTTGTTAACTTCGTAATTAACCACTTTTGCAGCCAATCGAATGGAGTTAATCAATCTAGATAATTCACCGGATGTGTATTTAAATGAGGATTGATTTTCAATTATAAATTCGCCAAGTGTTTGGTGTTTATGGGACATAAAAATACATATTTCTACAAATATCTTATTTTTTAGACAACTACAACGTTTTCGTAGCTATTTTATTCAACAGAATTAAAAGGCTTTTAAGTATCTTTGAATTACGAAAAAAAGACAAATGAACTATAAAATTCGTAAAGCTGCTCAAAAAGATATGGGACAGGTGTTAAACTTGATCACTGAACTCGCTGTATTTGAAAAAGAGCCCGATGCTGTAGAAATTACAGAAGCAGACTTGAAAAGAAAAGGATTTGGAAGTACTGCTGAATTTGATTGTTTTGTGGCTGTAGTTGATGAAAAAATCATAGGAATTGCTTTGGTATATACCCGCTTTTCAACATGGAAAGGGACCGTTTTACATCTTGAAGATTTAATTATTTCAAAAACCATGCGTGGACATGGTATTGGTTCCGCTTTATTAGATCAGGTAATTTTGTATGGAGCCGAACTAGGCGTAAAACGTATTTGCTGGGAAGTTATTGATTGGAACACAACAGCCGTAGACTTTTATGAACGTAAAGGGGCTCGCGTCATGCGAGACTGGAATGTTGTGCAGTTAGATGAACAAGGAATTAAAAATTATATTACAAAAATAAACTAATGCAAATTTTTAAATTTGGTGGGGCTTCTGTCAAGGATGCCGAAGGCGTGAGAAATCTAGCAAACGTTCTAAAGTGCGTTGGTTATACCAATACACTTATTGTGGTGTCGGCAATGGGAAAAACCACCAACGCCATGGAAAAGGTCATTTCAAATTATTTTGATTCCAAACACGAACTTCATAGCTCAGTGCAAGAAGTTAAGAAGTACCATAACAACATTCTTCTTGACTTATTTGAAAATGAAACACATGCTGTCTTTGAAAATATAGATGACTTATTTCAGGAACTTTTACAGTTTTTTGACCATAATAAGTCCCCTAACTATAACTTCGTGTATGACCAAGTGATAGGCTTTGGAGAACTCATCTCCACCAGTATTATTAGTCATTACCTAAATTCTATTGGGTTAACAAACTCATGGCTTGATGTAAGAGACTATATAAAAACTGATGACTACTATAGAAACGCAAAAGTACATTGGAATCAAACTCAAGAATTGATCTCTACAAACGTTGACATCTCAAAATTGAATATCACGCAAGGGTTTCTTGGTAGTAATTCCAATAATTTCACCACAACTCTTGGAAGGGAAGGAAGTGATTATACTGCTGCAATTTTTGCGTTCTGCTTAAATGCAAAATCAGTCACTATTTGGAAAGACGTTCCTGGGGTTCTCAACGCAGACCCACGATATTTTGAAAATGCTGAGTTATTGAATTGTATTTCTTATACTGAAGCAATAGAGTTATCGTATTACGGCGCTTCAGTTATACATCCAAAAACACTTCAGCCCTTACAACGCAAAGAAATTCCTCTACTTGTTAAGTCCTTTTTAAATCCCCTAAACAGAGGTACCAGAGTTGGAAAAGATCTTGAATTAACTCCAAAAGTTCCTTGTTATATTTTAAAACAAGATCAAATTTTAATCTCTCTGTCCTCTTTAGACTTTTCTTATATCGTTGAGGATAATATCCGTCACATCTTTGGCTTGCTTCATGATTATAAAATGAAAGTAAGCATGATTCAAAATTCTGCCATAAGTTTTTCTGTTTGTATTGAGAATAATTACAATAATTTAGAGCGTTTACTGTTACATTTAAAAGCGAAGTACAAAGTAAAATCCCATGAAGGAGTAAAACTCTACACGTTGCGACATTACAATGATGCAGCTGTAAAGGATATAGAAAATGGTAAAGAGATTCTTCTGAAGCAGGTTTCACCTGAAATCATGCAACTTATAACGACCTAAGACTTCGCTGATTTGATGTAAACAACTAGGTTTGCATAAGCCCCTAACACTATGTGTATTGTAACCTCAAAAGAATTTGCGAAAGCCATTAAGGTCGATAACTATGGCGTAGCTGGCACTTTTATTGCGTGGTTTTTGATGAACATATTAAAAATTACTACGATTAATAACATCTATAATCGCAATAAACACAAAAAGCATCTGGAGTTTTTAAATGGAATTTTAGACGACTTTAAAGTTCGATTTGAAATTCCTGAAGAAGATTTAAACCGTCTTCCAAAAAATGGGGCTTACATCACGGTTTCAAATCATCCCCTAGGCGGTATTGACGGCGTTTTATTATTGAAACTACTACTGGAACAGCGGGAGGATTTTAAAATTATTGCAAATTTTTTATTGCAACGAGTCAAACCTCTTGAGTCCTACATATTACCGGTGAATCCTTTTGAGAATCACAAAGAAGTGAAATCAAGTATTGCAGGGTTCAAAAAATCATTACTGCATTTAAAGAATGGGCACCCCTTAGGCATATTTCCAGCTGGTGAAGTCTCTAGTCACAAAGAAGCAAAGCTTGTGGTTGATAAAACCTGGGAACCAGCCGCTATGAAACTCATCCAGAGAGCAAACGTTCCTGTAGTTCCAATTTATTTTCACGCAAAAAACAGCCCCTTATTTTATCGCCTGTCAAAACTAGGCGACTCCTTTAGAACGGCTAAACTTCCTTCCGAGCTATTGACTCAAAAAAACAGAGTTATTAAAATCCGGATTGGCAAACCCATAAGTATAAAAGATCAAAAGGAGTATAATACATTGGAGGACTTTACAGACTTTGTCCGACGCAAAACGTATATACTTTCAAATTCATTTGAAAAGACTAAAAGACTAACTAACATTTCGTCAAGCTTGAAGGGGACTAAATACCCAAAAAAAATTGTAACTCCTGTATCTAAAAAGGGCATGCTTTTGGAAATAGCAAACTTAAAAGCGGAAGACCACCATTTATTAACAAGCAAAAACTACGAAGTATATCTCGCTCCAGCACACAAAATCACTAACCTACTTCACGAAATTGGGCGCTTGCGTGAAATTACGTTTAGAGCCATTGGAGAGGGTACTAATAAAGCGATTGACTTAGATGAATTTGACCATTATTACCACCATATGTTTTTGTGGGATTCCGAGGCTAAATGCTTAGCTGGCGCATATCGGATGGGCTTAGGAGCTGAGATTTACAAAGCCAAAGGAATTGATGGGTTTTACTTACAAGACTTGTTCCGTTTTGAACCGGAGCTCCACACCATGATGAGTCAGTCTATTGAATTAGGGCGTGCGTTTATTATTAAAGATTATCAGCAAAAACAGATGCCTTTGTTTTTGTTATGGAAAGGCATTGTACATACCACACTTCGCTTTCCAGATCACAAATACCTTATTGGCGGGGTGAGTATTAGCAATCGGTTTTCGAACTTTTCAAAATCATTAATGATTGAATTTATGAAATCGCATTACTATGACCCTTATTTAGCGCAGTATATTACACCAAAAAAAGAATTTAAAGTAAAGCTTAAAGACGCGGACAAAGATTTTGTCTTTGATGCCACCGAAGCAGATCTAACTAAGTTTGATAAATTCATTGACGAAATTGAGCCTGGAGCGCTACGACTGCCTGTACTGCTCAAAAAATACATTAAACAAAATGCGCGCTTAATTGCTTTTAATGTTGACCCCCTGTTTAATAATGCCGTCGATGGCCTCATGTACATCCGTATCGCGGACTTACCTGACAGCACCGTACGTCCTGTAATGGAAGAATTTCAGACAGAGCTGGAACGTAAGTTTGGACCACCGGTAGAGCAGTAATTAAAACTGCGATTCCACAAATGCTTTCATATAATCCTTAATTTCCGTGCGTGCTTTTAGGAATGATGCATGTTTTTCTTGGTCTGTTCCAATCAATTTAGACGGGTCATAAAAATCATGATGCAAGCGCACGGCATTGGGGCTTGCTATGAATGGGCAGTTTTCTTTGGCGTGGTCACAAACAGTAATGATAAAATCAAAATCTATGGCCGCATAGTCATCTACATGATTAGACGTGTGATGAGTGATGTCAATGCCGTCTTCTTTCATAATGGCTGCAGCTCCCGGATTAATGCCATGTGTTTCAATACCCGCGCTGTAAACGGTCGCGACATTAGCTGCAAATTGATTTAAATACCCATGTGCCATTTGGCTTCGACATGAGTTTCCTGTACATAAAACGAGTATATTTTTCATTTCTATATTTTCTTTAAAATTTAGCAGGGTTTCTATTTATTTTAACGCCATAAAACCCCCGTACAAGTGTACTTTAATTGATTAAAAATCAAGTTATCAAATCGTTAAATTTTTAGTTTAATGAAACTGAGACTTGAATTTATCGACAATCGTTTGTGCTAGTTTACGATGACTTTCCACAGTCCAACCAGCTACGTGGGGAGAGAAAATGACATTATCAGCTTTAAGTAAACGACTCAATGCTGGTGGTGTTTCCTTTGAAAAAATGGTCTCAAAAGATGATTTTTCATACTCCAAAACATCCAAGCCAGCACCTCGTATTTTTTTCGAGTCAAGAGCTTTAACTAAATCACTTGTCACCACACAACTACCTCTAGCCGTGTTTAACAACCAAAAGGGGTGTTTAAAAGAGGTTATAAAGTCGGTATTTACCATTGAGTTGGTAGCAGCGGTTTGCGGTACATGCAAACTCAAAACCTGAGCCTTTTCTTGAAGCTCGTCAAGGGTAACTTGCCTTGCGTTTTCATCGCCTACATTAGGTTTGATATCATAACATAACACCTCAACATCAAAGCCTCGTAACTTTTTAGAAAGCGCTTTACCCATGTGTCCATACCCAATAATACCAATGGTTTTTCCGTCCAGTTCATTTCCACGATTTGCTTCTCGTTGCCATTTGCCGTCTTTTACATCACGATCGGAAATACTTAGCTTATTAAGCAGCGATAATAACATCCCTAAGGCATGCTCTCCAACCGCATTACGGTTCCCTTCGGGAGCTGCTATAAGGTGCAATCCATTGGCCTGTGCATGGTCTGTATCAATATTTTCTAATCCCGCACCAACGCGGCCTATAAATTTAAGATTGGTGGCTTTGTCTAAAAAAGCAGCATCTATTCGAAACCGGCTACGAACAATAAGACCGTCATACAAGTGAATCTCAGCCTCAATCGCTTCTTTTGAACTCGTATAATCTTCGTGATTGCTGTGACCTAAATCCGTTAGTTGCTCTATGAGTAAAGGGTGATTACTATCGAGATGTAAAATTTTCATCTTAGATATTTAGGATAAGTTTGGCAATTGAGAAGTAAATTAATATTCCAAAAATATCATTACAAGTCGTGATAAATGGCCCTGTAGCAATGGCTGGATCAATTCCTTTTTTATGTAACGATAACGGAATAAACGTTCCTATAATTCCAGCAACAATAATAACAACCACTAAAGACAATGAGATGGCTAAGGCCGTTCCAAGATCTTGCTTCCATACCAATATAAATACAAATAAAAACAAAGCTAGAATAACCCCATTTAAAGCCGCCAAGAACATTTCCTTTATAAGTCGGTTATTTACGCTCCCTTTAACCTCATCATTTGCCAAACCTTGCACGATAATAGCCGAAGATTGTACCCCTACATTTCCTGCCATGGCAGCAATAAGTGGCGTGAATAATAATATCATTGGAAAGTCTTCAATAATAGTTTCAAACCCCCCCATAATAACGGCTGCACCTACACCGCCTAAAAGGCCTAGAAATAACCAGGGCAAACGAGCGCGTGTGAGGGCAAGAATACTATCTTCCGCATCTACATCTTGTGTAATACCGGCAGCTAGTTGATAATCTTTCTCGGCCTCTTCAATAATAACATCTACAATATCATCAATGGTAATACGCCCCAAAAGCACCTTGTCATCATTAACAACTGGAATAGCTTCTAAATCATATTTAGCCATTAACTTGGCCACTTCTTCGGCATCTTCATCTACATGAACAGAGTCCACTTTAGGAATATAGATGTCGTTTATTTTTGTTTCGTTATTGGCAATTAAAAGGTCTTTTAATGACAGACGTCCAATTAACTTTTCTTCTTTATTTACGACATAGATCGAATGTACTCGCTTGACCTCTTTGGCTTGTGCGCGAATTTTTCTTAAACAGCCAGCCACCGTCCATGTTTCATATACTTTTACCAACTCTTTGGCCATAAGCCCTCCAGCAGTATCCTCATCATACGTTAAAAGTTCTTGGACATCGGCAACCAGCTCTTTATCGTCCATTTGAGCGATTACTTTTTGCTTACGTTCTGGCGATAAATCGGCTAGTAAATCAGCGGCATCATCAGATTCAAGTTCCTGAATTTCTTCAACAATTTCTTTAATCGATAAGTTTTGTAATACTTTTTCACGAACGTCATCTTCCAATTCTGCCAAAATATCGGCTGTGGTTTCGCTATCTAAGAGCTTAATGACGTAAGTAGCTTGATCTAGGGTCAGATCATCTAGTATCTCAGCAATATCAGCGTAGTGCACCTCTTTTAGCAGGGCTAAAACGGCCTTATTATCGTTAGAATCAATCAGTCCTTTAAGGGCCTCAATTAGGGCCTCGGTGATCTCAAAAGGGATATGTTGCTTAGTTTCTTCCAAAATTAAACGGGTTAATGATCGGTTTCTATTGCTGAGGTCAGTTCAATAAACGCTTCAACACTGAGTTGCTCTGGGCGTTTGTCAAAGATAGTATTTGCTTTTAAATTATCCGACAAATTATAGGTTTTTAAACTATTTCTCAAGGTCTTACGACGTTGTTGAAATGCTGATTTTACGACTTTAAAAAATAATTTTTCATCACACGGGAGTGAATAATCGGCTTTTCTGGTCAATCTCAAAACCCCAGACTCCACTTTAGGTGGCGGGATAAACACCGAGGGGGGCACTGTAAATAAGTACTCTGCTTCATAAAATGCCTGAACCAATACCGATAAAATTCCATAGACTTTACTGCCTTCTTTTTCACAAATTCGCTGGGCTACTTCCTTTTGAAACATGCCAGAAAATTCTGGTATTTGATGTCTGTTTTCTAATGTTTTAAATACAATTTGAGTAGATATATTATATGGGAAATTCCCAATGATTGCAAAGGAGTCACTTCCAAAGGACTCGCTAAAATCATACTTTAAAACATCTTTCTGAACAATTCTAGGCCCTAGGTTTAAAAAGTTTGCCTGGAGATACTCAACAGACTCTGGATCAATTTCAATCACATGTGTAGTGACCGGTTTTTTAATGATATACTTGGTCAATACACCCATTCCCGGCCCAATTTCAAGAACTTGGGTATATCCCTCAAAGCTTAGGGTGTTGGCAATTTGCTCGGCGATGGATTCGTCGTTAAGAAAATGTTGCCCTAAGTATTTTTTTGCCTTTACAGTCATCTATTGTGTTGTTACAGTATATTCATCAATCCATTCTAGTTCCGTTCTAAATACTAGCATTTTATCGGCAAACAGTCGTAATTCTTCTGCTTGAAAATCTGATGAATGAAGTTCGTAAAAAGATTCTAAGGCTTCTTTTGAGGGCGCTAAATACTGGATTGAATACGTCAATCCACCCATAGACTCTTCTACCAAAACTTTGGTAAACGTCGCCTTTAAAAACAAGCCTGTTGAAAGAACTTTTGGAATGTGTTGCTGGATCCACTCTAGCCATTGCTCATGAATGCCCTCATCAATATTAGCCGTTACGTTATAAATCACCATTGGTTAGAGTGTTGTTATTAGTTAATTTTATCGCCTCTCAGCAAACGATACTGTTTACGAGCATCTACAAAATGAATACTATCTTCGTGATTAAAAATAATAGACTCATAATATAACTGTGCACTGTCTTGATCGCCTAAATAGAGTCTATATAACTCAGCTAAGTAAAAATAAGCATCATCCACTAGAATATCTTCTTTAAAGTCTTTTATAATTTGTAAATAATTGTGTTCTGCTTTTACATACGCCATTTGCGACTCATATACATGGGCTTGAAACAATAAGACTTGGTCAATGATTGGGTCTGTTTTGTGAGTCTCAATAATTGAATCTAATATCAAAAGGGCCTCTTTTGGTTTTTTCTGAACCGTTAATAAATCTGCTTTAGCATATAATCTTAAAGCCGTATGAAGTGAATCACTGCTCTTATGATCAGATATTAATAACTGTAATTCCAAAGCATCATTGGCGGTAAGCTGGGAGGTAGATGATTTAAGAATTTTTAATTGTGTTTCGGCCCAATCAAAATCCCCTTTATAGTAACTAGTTTTGGCGACTTTGAAACGTGCTTCTTGTGACAAAGGGCTGTTTTTAACTCGCATTTGAATCTGGGTGTAATAAACCAATGCTTGATTAAATTTACTTTGAGCTACAAGGATATCGGCTAATTTCATTTTCAACTTAGCCGCTGATATTGCTGATAAATTTTGCTTAATTGCTGATTTTAGAAAAGTTGAAGCTGCCTTTGGCTTTTGATCAAAAAATGCCAAAAAGTGTGCATAGGAAAGTTGAAGCTCTATACTTTCTTGACCAAGTTGATAGCGCTCTAACAACGCGTCATAAGACATTCGTATTTCTTCATAATTTTCTGAATCTAACGCAATCTCTTGCTTAAGTTCTAAAAGCTTACAGTTAGCCAAAATAAGTAGGCGTGTATCTGTTGTGTTTTTAATTATAAACTCGAAAACCGCAAGAGCAGTCTCAAAGGCTTCCTTCTCTTTAGCTAAAACAGCGAGATTTATTAGGCCCTGTAAGGAATCAGGGTTACGTCTATAAACTGCTTTTTCTTGGATAAAGGCTTTTGAGAACTCTTTTTGTTGACTATACAGCCAGCTTAACCATTGGTTCCATAAGGGATCTGGCGCGGCTTGAGATTTTTTTAAGAGAACTTTTTTTAATAACTGATTATAAGGCTGACTAGAGTCCTCGGATATATAATCAGCAAGCAACCTCATGACTTGATTGGAGAAAGGTGGATTTGTTTGAACATAATCCAAATACCGCTCCATCATTTTTTCAATATTTTGTTGGGCAGCGTACAAGCCCGCAAGCTGGTAATAATAATTAGCATTGGGTGCGCGTTTGAGACCAATTTCATAGGCCTGAATCGCTTGACTTAATAACGAATGGGCTTCAAATCGTTGAGCAACGCCATACACATATTGTGGTTGCTCTTCTATTAGCTGCAGGGCTTTATCATAGTAAGACACTGCTAAATTTAGTTTATTTTGAAGCTGATAGTTATACCCTAGTTCGACTAAAAACTGTGGGTGATTTGCACGAACTAACTGGGCTTGAATATAATTTTTAGACGCTTTAAATTGATTGAGTTGCTGGTGACACTCAATTACTTTAAGAGTATAATTTGGATGGGAACGGTAGGTAATAAGTAGTTTTTTGTAAAGCACCAAGGCCTTTTCAAAATCTCCTTTTTTATAGTAGTCTTTTGCCAATGCTGGATCCACTTGAGCCGTAGACAACAAACAAAAAAGACTTATAAAAAGGGGGGTCATGAATTTCATTAACGAACTTTTGTAAATATAATAAATCACTCATGAAGAATTGTAAATTTCCCAGAGCTTTACAGTTTAAAATGCTGTAATTAATTAACGTTTTTTATTTATAGTTAAAAATATAATAATCTTCTCTTTCTTTTTTAGACATTCCAATAGTTTCATCGACAAACCCGTTACGTTCAATTCTAGTCTTAAAAACCCAAATACAAATAGAGTTATTGCTATGATAAATTGCTTTTAACTCATCGTTAATTTCACAAACTTCTTTTGGAATCTCAGCTCTTATACAAATCATATCACAATAATTAAATACATGAAAACGTAGTGTTAGTGTTAATCAATCATTGAAAATCCTGTATACGGAATTAAAACGTCTGGAATTTGAATCCCTTGATTGGTTTGGTAGTTTTCTAAAATCCCTGCTAATACTCTTGGAAGGGCTAACGAACTTCCGTTCAAGGTATGTGCCAGTTCCGATTTACCTTCTGCATTTTTGAAACGCAGCTTCAATCGATTGGCTTGAAATGTTTCAAAATTAGAGACTGATGAAATTTCTAACCAGCGATCTTGGGCGGTTGAAAACACTTCAAAATCATAGGTCAGTGCGGCTGTAAAGCCTAAATCACCAGCACAGAGTTTAAGAATTCGATACGGCAGTTTTAACTCTTCTAAAATTGTTTTCACATGTTCTACCATACCATCTAATGCCGCATAGGATTTTGAAGGATGTTCTACTCTTAAAATTTCCACTTTATCAAACTGATGCAGACGGTTTAGACCGCGAACATGCGCGCCATAACTACCTGCTTCACGACGAAAACATGGTGTATAAGCTGTTAGGGTTTTTGGAAGGTCACTTTCTTGTAATAAAACGTCTCTAAAAATATTAGTCGCCGGCACTTCTGCCGTTGGAATCAAATACAAGTCGTCTTCGCCTACATGATACATCTGCCCTTCTTTGTCTGGTAATTGACCGGTACCAAAACCGGACGCTTCATTTACCAAATGAGGCACTTGGATTTCGTTGTAACCTGCAGCTGTGTTTTTATCAAGGAAATAATTGATTAAGGCCCGTTGCAAACGAGCGCCCTTACCTTTATAAACTGGAAAACCCGCACCTGTTATTTTGTTTCCTAGCTCAAAATCTATAATATCATATTTTTTAGCTAGCTCCCAATGAGGGACGGCGTTCTCAAAAAGGACTGGAATAGCTCCTGCTCTAAAAATTTCTTCATTATCAGCTTCAGTAGTTCCAGTGGGCACAATAGCATTAGGAAGGTTAGGGATTTTATACAAAAGCTCTTGAAGCGATTCTGCAGCAGTATTTAGTTCTTCTGAAAGTGTTACTTTAGACTCTTTTAAATCGGTCGTTTTTTGCTTAAACTCATTGGCTTTTTGAGCTTGACCAGTTTTAAACAACTCACCTATTTCTTTAGAAAGCACATTCAATTCTGATGCAATCACATCCACTTTGGTCTGCAAGCCCCTTCGCAACTCATCGAGCTTTAAAACCGCATCGATTAGTGACGTGGCTTCTTTAGTTCGTTTACTTAGGCGCTCAATAACTTCTGCTTGGTGTTCTCTTATGTAAGATACTTGTAACATGCTATGTATTTTAAGTGGTAAATTTAAACATTTAGAATAAAACAAGAATTGGTTTTTACTCTAAATCGAATTAGTTTTTTGCAAGCAGGGCTATTTTGGCTAATGCAGCCTGTTGATCCTGTTCTAATTGTACTTTTAAGGCCAGCAGTCCCGAAAATTTAATTTCATCTCTAATCCGATCTAGAAACTGAATATTAAGGGCTGTTCCATACAGCGTTTGATTAAAATCAAAAAAGAAGACTTCTACAGAAATTTCATTGGCATCACTAACTGTAGGATTAGTACCAATGTTTAGCATTCCATAGACCAGCTGGGCATCAATGATCGATTGTACGAGATACACACCTTTTTTTGGAATGAGTTTATAGGATTCTTCTATTTGTAAATTAGCCGTCGGAAACTGAATGGTATTTCCCAGTCCTTTTCCTTTAACAACGGTTCCATTGAGCATAAAATTATAACCCAAAAATTGATTGGCAACTTTAATAGAGCCTTCTGCTAATGCGCTTCTTATTTTGGTAGAACTGACGGCCACATCCCCCACTTCTTGTGCTGTGATTTCAGTGACTTTGAATCCGTAGAAAGCACCAAACTCTTTAAGGTCTTTGATATTAGCAGTTCGGTTTCGTCCAAAATGATGGTCGTAGCCCACTATAATATGTTTTACATGCAGCTTATTGACCAACACATCTCGTACATACTCAAGAGAGGTCAATCTTGAAAAATCTTTTGTAAACGCTTTGATGACTAGATGATCAACGCCTAAATCCTGAATTAAATCTGCTTTTTCATCAATCGTATTAATGAGTTTTATGGAAGTGTCTTTTTGAACTACCATTCGAGGATGCGGAAAAAAGGTTAACACCAATGCTTGAAGCTGTTCGGCATGCGCAATAGCGACCAAGCGCTTGATTATTTTTTGATGCCCAAGATGCACACCATCAAATGTACCAATGGTGACAACAGAGTCTTTTATTTGATCGTAATCGGCAGCAGATTTAATTTTCAAAAGCTAGTTTTTGAATTGGAAAAATAAAGTACGAAGATAAAAAAAGTACGACATTTTAAGCGCAATCACTTTTGTTTTTTTTGAGAGTAAATTCTTTAGGATATTTATCATACCTATTAATTATTGAAATCTGTGAAACAAAAAAAGGAGCTCGAGAGCTCTTTTTTTATCACACACTAAACACTAATTTTTAAGTTTGATATAAATGGATAAATGTAACACCTTTTAAAGTTTAATATTAAGATAAACTCTCAAATATATAATCATCAAATAAAACTTCTGTTTTGCAATTAATTTAAATATAATTCAATAAAAAATCATTTTCATTGAATTATATAGTTCATTTTGGAATTAAATTGTAAATAATCAAATCTTTTATTTAAGTTTGTTTGAAATTTTAACCAAAACAATGAACAAACATATAATTACACAAACCTTGACTTTAGTGTTAGCAATTTTCTCATCTGTTAACTGTTTTTCGCAGGAGCGTTCTTGCGGCATGGTTGAGCATATGGCTCAACAAATGCAGGACCCGGATTTCGCAAGAGAATATGAAAAAAACCAAGAAAAATTTAGAGAGGCTCTAGAAAAAAACCTGCGTACAAACGGATCCGTATATAATAGGTTAAATCCAATAATTATTCCAGTAGCTGTTCACTTTCCATCAGGGCAAGAATCAGACCGTGTTTGTTTAGAGGCATTGGCCCAAACTCAAATTGATATTTTAAACGCCGATTATTCCGCTACGAACTCCGATGCTAGCTTATGGAATTCCGCAAGTTCCAACTACCCTGGGGTGGTTCATGGCGCTGCTAATATTGAGTTTTGCATTGCCACCTTAAACCACCCGACAGATTTCGTAGGAAATCCAATTGATCCTGATCTAGTTGAAGGAGAACCCGCAGTCACTATTGGATACAATTTTGGTAACGGAGGTGATTCTGATTCTAATTGGTCAGGTTACATGAATTTTTTGGTTAAAAATGCTGGAGGCGGCATCTTAGGATATTCTCCACTTGGAGGGAGTATTGGTGCAGGGCAATCGGTTGTTATTTCTCCTAGTGCTTTTGGTTCAGGATCGGGCTGTACTGGGTATTCTCCGGGGTCTCCTTACAACTTAGGGAGAACTGTAACGCACGAACTTGGGCATTTTTACAATCTTAACCATACCTTTTCAGGGTCTTGCAATACTGATGATGGCATTGCAGACACACCAAATATCTCACAACCTAACTATGGATGTTCAACTCCAGGCTCTATTTCAGGATGTGTAAGTGGAGAAAGTGCCTTAACAATGAGTTACATGGATTATGGAAATGACAGTTGCCTGTATATGTTTTCAGAAGGTCAAACAAATGTTGTAGACAGCTATATTTCTGGTGTATTACAAAGTCAATTTAAACCAAATACGGTAGCTTGTAACTCTACACAACAAGATTTTATTTTAACCTCTATAAATGGACCCATTAGCAGCTGCCCTACCACAGCTGAAGATGCTGTTTTTGAATTCGACTACACAGCCCTTAGTGGATTTAGTCAAAGTGTAACGTTTTCAGCAACCGGCCAACCGGCGGGGTCTACAATTACTTTTACTCCAGCATCTCTTAATGCTTCTGGACCGTTTACAATGACAGTTAGTGGCATTGAAAACACCGATATAGGGACCTATGAAATTGTAGTTTTAGGCTCTAGCTCCTTTTTTATAGAACAAACTACTGAGGTCGTATTAAATAACAACTGTACATCTTTACAATGTACACCATTTGATTCTGAAGAAAATTTAGAATTAGTAATTCCAGACGGAACAGGCCCTAACGTTTATGGGGCGCAGTTACAAACAACTATTACTATTCCCGATTTAGGAGCTATAACTAGCTTGACTGTAAACGTGGATATAACCCATACTTACATCCAAGATGTAGTGGCTGTTTTATACCACCCTGATCTGACGACTAATGCCGTTTTATGGTTGCGAGATTGTTTGGATGAAGGAGCCTTTGACATTACTTTTGATGATAATGGAAGTGATATTGTTTGTGCTGACCCAACCACAGGGGTGTATGCTCCAAACGAAACTTTGAGTGTTTTTAATGGAATGGATTCTGCAGGAGACTGGTTACTTCTGGTTGTAGATGGCTACAATGGAGATACGGGTGTTGTTAATGACTGGTCTTTAGAGATCTGTTCAGAGCAACCTCTAAGCTCTCCAGAGTTAAATACAAACCTAGAGCAAGTTTTTGTATACCCAAATCCAAATAACGGAAGTTTTACTTTAGAGCTTAAATCAGATACTTCTAATAATGTTAGCATAGACATATACGACGTTAGAGGACGGAAGATTCACAAGCAAGCTTATACTAATAGCGGTAACTTTAAGCAAGTTATTGAGTTAGGAAATATTGAAAGTGGCTTGTACTTAATGACGGTTTCAGACGGTCAAAGAAAAACCACCAAACGTATTATTGTTAAATAACAACAGTACTTTATATTAAAAAAAGGAGCCTATGGCTCCTTTTTTTATGTGTTATTGTAGGTGTTCATTGCGTTTTTCACGCCAGCCATCACAAAGCTTTTAATAAACTCTGCACAGTGATCTAGTCGTTCTTTTAGTTTTTCCGACTCCTCTGTAGTCCATTCGCCAAGTACATAGTCAACTTGTCGTCCTTTGGAAAACGCATCACTAATCCCAAAGCGAAGTCTGTTATACTGACTTGTATTTAATTTATCTTGAATATCCTTAAGACCATTATGACCCCCGTCACTCCCCTTCATTTTAAGGCGCAAACTGCCAAAGGGTAAATTGAGATCATCTGTGATAACCAGTAAATTTTCTTGTGGAATGGCTTGTTTTTCAAGCCAGTACTTTACTGCTTTACCACTTAAATTCATATAGGTATTTGGCTTTAAGAGTGTAAAAACACGTCCCTTAAAACGAAATGTTGCTAAGTCGCCTAGCTTTTTGGTTTCGAAAACGGCGCCGTTAAGAGCTGCAAACTGTTCAACTACCTTAAAACCTATGTTATGGCGAGTATTCGTATAGTCAGCGCCTATATTTCCCAACCCAATAATCAAGTATTTTTTTGACATCTCAACAGCGTTATTTGACTTGCTTTTATTTTTAAATATCCAATTAAACATACTGTAAAAATAAAAAAAGCATTCTGAATAACAGAATGCTTTTTAAAATAATGATTTAAATCAACGTTTATGCGTCTGCTGGAGCAGCAGCGCCTTCCGCTGGAGCAGCACCTTCTGCTGTTCCTTCTTCATCTTCTTCAAGTTCTTCTTCATCTATAGAAACTCTAGAACGTTTCACTTGACATACAACTGTATTGTCTGGGTGTAAAAACTTGTAGCTTTCATTTGCTAGCTCAGTGATATAAAGTTTACCTCCAATTTTTAGTGGTGTCACATCTGCCTCAATAAAATCTGGTAAGTTCGTTGGCAATGCTTTAACTCTAAGTTTACGTTTGTTTTTTCTTAAAGATCCCCCATTAGCAACCCCTAAAGATTTTCCAATAAAATGTACTGGAATATCCATAGCAATTTCTTTATCATCAAATAACTGATAAAAATCGACGTGTAAAATACGGTCTGTTACCGGGTGAAATTGAATATCTTGTAATACAGCATTCATAGTATCACTACCTAAAGCAATCACAACGGTGTGTGCATTGGGTGTATATACTAGTTTAGAGAATGCCAATTCTTCTGCTGAGAAATGTACTGGCTTGTCTCCTCCGTATATAACGCAAGGTACCTGTCCAGCATTACGTAAGGCTTTTGTTGATTTTTTGCCCACGCTTTCTCTTTTCGATCCATTAATTGTAATTGATTTCATGTGTGTATATTAATTATTTAGTTATTTACATTACAAATTTTGAGCTAATCGATTCATTGTTATGTACTTTTTTCATTACATCCGCAAATAAATCTGCACAACTCAAAACTCTAATTTTAGAAGATTTTTGTGTGACTGCAATAGAGTCCGTAGTAATCAGTTCTTCTAATTTAGAATTTTCAATACGCTCATAAGCATTCCCTGATAAAATAGGATGCGTACAAATTGCTCTTACACTCAAAGCGCCCCGTTCCATCATAAGATCGGCTGCTTTAGTAAGGGTTCCAGCAGTATCTACCATATCATCTACAAGCACCACGTTTTTTCCTGTAACATCTCCTATCAATTCCATATGAGAGATTACGTTGGCTTTGGCCCGTTGCTTGTAACATATTACCACATCACTTTCCAA